>DASURJ010000438.1:0-7988 GCA_036280115.1 Gemmatimonadaceae bacterium | reverse complement strand
TCGCGGTCGATGTTGTCGAGCGACCACCGGCGCTGCGCCTCGGTCGTGAAACGGCCGAGTCGGAGCGTCTCCAGGAAGAGACGGATCTGCGCGAGGGGCGTGCGCAGCTCGTGAGAGACGCTCGACACGAAGTCCGAGCGTAGGCGCGCGAGCTCCTCCTCGCGCCGCAGAAGAACGACCGCCACCACGGCCATCCCCGCCGAGAGGGCGAGCATGCCGAGCAGGAGCGGCAGCCGCGACCGGGGCAGCCCGCCAATGACGAGCTGATTCGCGTACTCGGGGCGGATGGACGCCTGCACCGTGAGGCCGCCGTACTGGGGTGCAAACGTCAATGAGCCGACGTGCGGCGAGTCCGGCCACCGCGGCGACTCGAAGAGCGTCAACGACCCGGGCCCCACGATGCGGATGCCGAGCAGATCCTCGTTCGACTTTCCGAGCATGACCTCCTTGGGGAGGAGCGGCTCGTTGGCGAATGCATCGCGGAAGATGTGGCGGGACGTCGTCGCGCCGAACTCGACGCCATACAGCACGGTGTCCCCCCAATCAGTCGGCATGAGCGCATACGCGATCATGCGGCCGGTGCCGAAGCGGGGCGAGACGAGGACCTCGTAGTTATCACCGGGATCGTGGACCGAGCGCGCGTGGACGGTCAGCGAATCGACGAGCCATCGGCGTTCCGCGGCCGGTGCCCCCTCGAGCCAAGCGTCCGCCTCGGGGGTCGCGGCGCGCGGGGCGACACGCAGCGTGTCGCTTCCCAGGGTGAAGCCGAAATACACCGACGGAGGGAACGACTCCGGACAGCGCTTCGGCGTGCAGAAGCGCGTCATGAACCGGTCGTTGTTGGCGTAATACTGCCAGAGTTCGCCGGCGTCAGGTGCGGGGCCGTTGCGCGCTCGAATGTGCCCCAGGCGCCCGTGCATGATGTACTGCAGCGACGCCATCACCGCGCCCTCGACCGCGCCGACGACTTGCTGTTGGGACGTCCAGGCCGTGAACGACGCATAATCCTCGAGCAGTCGCGACGCCGTGCGCTGGTGCGAGTACACGGCACGCTGGGCGTTGAACGCGGCAACGGCCGTGACCGCGACGCTCGCGAGCAGGAGCAGGAGCGGCCAGGAGATGCGTCGCCGCGGCGGCTGCATACGGGAACGACGGGCCGAGAGCGACATCAGACGCCGACGATGCGCGAACACTTCGAGGACGGAATCACACTGAACGATGGGTCGCGCGCCGTCGCCCGGGCAACGCCAATTTGTGTGAGATCTGTGGAAGAGCGGTCCTGGTTTGGTGCTCGGTAGAGACAGCCTGCCGCGCCGCGCACACCTTCGGGACGGGAGGGCGAAGAAATCGTGACAATGACGTCACGCATCTTCCGCCGCCGCCGTGGCCCGGCGGTCTATCGTGCCGCCACACCGATCGGAGCAATCGATGCAGACCATCCTCCAGGACCTTCGGTACGCCGTGCGCATGCTCGGTCGTGCGCGCGCGTATGCCGTCGTCGCCGTGCTCACCCTCGCCCTCGGTATTGGCGCGAATACCGCCATCTTCAGTGTCATCCACGGCGTTCTCTTGAAGGACCTGCCGTTCACCAACGGAGAGCGGGTCGTTCGGCTCAAGCAGCCCGTCACGGCCGCGGCCATCGAGGACGAAGGGTTCTCCGTGCGCGAGATCGCCGACCTGCGCGGACGCGCCCGCTCGCTCGAGGCCGTCGTCGAGTTTCATTCCATGTCGTTCAACCTCCTGCGTCATGGGGAGCCGCAGCGTGTGCAGACGGGCGTCGTGTCCGCGAATTACTTCGACGCCCTGGGTGTGCGCCCACTTCTCGGCCGCACGTTCCGCGAGGGTGAGGACCAGCCGGGATCTCAACCAGTCGTCGTGCTGAGTTACCGGTTCTGGCGCGAGCGGCTCGGCGGCGACACGACCATCATCGGCAAGACGGTGGAAATGACGGACCGGCTGCACACGGTGATCGGCGTGCTTCCGCCGTTGCCGGCGTTTCCGAACGAGAACGACGTGTTCATGCCCACATCGTCGTGCCCGTTCCGGAGCTCGGAGTTCTGGATCAACAACCGGGCGGTGCGCGCGCTGACGGTATTCGGCGTGACGCGTGCCGGATCGTCGCTCGAGTCCGTGCGCAACGACTTGCGTGGTGTGGCGTTGCAGATGCACGCCGAGCATCGCGAGAGCTACGACCCGGTGCAGGGGTACGGGCTGGGTGCGGACTCCCTGCTCGAGGAGCTGTCTGGACCGGCACGCGAGACGCTGGTGCTCCTGCTCGCGACCTCGGCGTTCGTGCTCCTCATCGCGTGCGCGAACGTCGCGAACCTCACGCTCGTCCGGCTGGTGCATCGGCGTCGCGAGCTGGTGGTTCGTGCGGCCCTCGGCGCAGGCACCGGGCGTCTCGCGCGCCAGCTGCTCACCGAGAGCGTCGTCATCGCGACGGCCGGTGCGGTTGTCGGCGTCGTGCTCGCCGCCGGGTTGCTTCGCGTACTCGTGCCGTACGCGGCGAGGTTCACGCCGCGAGCGTTCGAGATCGGGCTGGACGGGCCGGTGCTGCTGTTCACGCTGGGCGTGTCGGTGCTCGTCGGGCTCGTGTCCGGCACGCTGCCGCTCATCTCCGCCACGCGCGACATGGCGGGCGGTCTGCGCTCGCGAGGCGACAGCGGCCCGACGCGCGCAGGAAAGCGGCGCGCCGAACAGACACTGGTCGTCGCACAGGTGGCGGTGTCGGTCGTGTTGCTCGCGGCAGCCGGGCTGTCGGTCCGCAGCATGATCGAGCTCGGTCGCGTCGACGCAGGGTACAAGCCGGAGCAGGTGCTGAGCCTTCGCGTGACACCGAGCCGTGACCGGTACTCGAGCGCCCAGCAATACGCCGCCGTGGGCGAGCGGCTCATGACCGCGATGCGGGAGCTTCCCGGAGTGACCGCTGTGGCGTTCTCCGGAGCCGTTCCGTTAGGCGAGGGTGGCCGGATGTCGCACACCATGCTCATCGAGGGACGCGCGGCGGGCCCGAACGAGCCGCTGCCGCAGGCGGAGATGCAGATCGTCAGCGGTGAGTACTTCGCCACCATCGGTGTGCCGCTTCAGCGCGGCCGGACGTTCAACGACAGTGACCGCCTGGAGACCGAGCCGGTGACGGTCATCAGCCGGTCGCTGGCGGCTCGCTACTGGCGTGGCCGCGATCCCATCGGCGCGCGGATCTCGGGCGACGGGGGCGACAACTGGCTTCGCGTGATCGGCGTCGCGGGTGACGTGCGCGACCGCGCGCTCGACGAGGCACCCACCGACGCGTTCTATCTCTCGTTCACCCAGGCGCCGGGGCCGACCACGATACTGCTCCGCAGTCCCCTCGAGCCTGCCGCGCTCGCGCGACGAGCGACGGCGGCTGTGCACGCCATCGACCCCGAGATGCCCGTGGATGCCGTCCGCACACTCCTCGAGATCCGGATGAACTCGCTGGCTCCGCGCCGTCTCACGGCGTCGCTGCTCAGCCTGTTCGCCGTCCTCGCGCTGCTCATCGCGGCCACCGGCATTGGCGGCGTGCTCGCGTTCTCCGTGAGTCAGCGCACGCGGGAGATCGGGGTCCGTCTCGCGTTAGGTGCCCAGCGCGGACAGGTGCTCGGTCTCGTGTTCCGGCAGGGCGGGGCCATGATCGCCGCCGGCCTCCTGCTCGGGACGGTCGGCGCCGTCTGGCTCGCGCGGTTCATGACGGGGCTCGTCTTCGGGATCGGCCCGCGCGATCCGCTCACGCTGGCCGTGGTATGCCTAACGCTGGCGGCGGTCGGCCTGGTCGCGAGCCTCGGGCCGGCGCGGCGGGCGACCGCGGTCGACCCGGTCAGCGCGCTGCGAAACGGATAGCCTCGTCATCCGGTGGCTCGTCGTCTGCCATCGCGAGCGGCTCGGCGACCCGGCGGACGCGCCCGAGGCTCAGCGGCGCGCCGAATGCCCGCTCCAGCACGTCGCGAAGGAACGACTCGTGATCGCGCGGCCACCCGGGTAGCTCGAACACGAGCGACTCGCGGTGGCCGTCGGACCTCGCTACCCGAGGGACGGCGTCCGGCGCGACGGGCGCGCGTCCGTGCAGCACGCGCACGATCGCAACCACACGACGGCCACTCGCGTCGTAGGCACCAACGGACACCCGGGCCGTCGCACTCACATCGCCGCGCGCGACGTCCACGATCCAGCTCGCCGCGCCGAAGGGGGCGACGCCCGTGCCCGTCCTCGGGAGCCCGACCGTCGCGTGCGAGGGCGTCCGCCGGAACCGCGCCCAGGCGCCCGCGAGCGGAGGTGTACGTCCCGACGCCACGAAGCTCAGGTGCGCGCCGATCGCCGACGCCGCGCCGTTCCACGTGAACCGTTCCGCCCTCGCCCGTGCGCCGAGCGCCAGCTTCTCCAACCGGCCATGGTCGGCAATGAGCGAGCGAATGGTATCGGCAAGCGCGTCCACATCCCCGTGCCTGACGAGAAGACCGCTCTCGCCGTGGACAACGGCATCGCGTAGACCTGGAGTATCGCTCGCAATCGTAGGCGTGCCGCACGCCGCCGCCTCGAGCACCGTGATCCCCCACCCTTCCTTCATTGACGTGATGGCGTGGACCCACGCGCGCTCCATCAGCGTGCGCTTCACGGTGTCCGACACGCGACCGGCGAACGACACGCGGTCGTCGAGCCCGAGGCGTGACACCAGCCGCCGAAGCGCCGAGGTCTGTCGGCCATCCCCTGCAACGATGAGTCGCGCGAAATCGCCGGCGTCGCGAATGCGACCGATAGCGCGAACGATGAGGTCCACTCGCTTGTAGCGCTCGACGCGACCCAGGTAGAGCACGGTCGGCTCGGGATCACGCAGCCCGAGCGGAACGGTCTCGAGGAGTCGCTCGTCCACGCCGTTATGGATGACAGCGATGCGGTCCGCGCTCATCCCGAGTCGCACCAGCTCCTCGGCGGTGCTCTCCGACACCGCGATGGTGTCGAGGCCCCGATACGCCATGCCGACCACGCGCTCGAGCGCCCACGTCGCCACGGCGACGGGCGGGCTCGCCGACACGAACGCCGCGTTGCCGAACAGGTGATGGACGAGCAGCGCGACCGGCGCGTCGACCCACGCCGGCGTGAAGATCGGAGCCTTGTTGAGGTCCTCGACGGCGACGTCGAACCGTCGCTCGGCCAGCACGCGACGATAGTACGGACGCGCGTGGATGTAATAGCTCTCGCGTCCGCCGACGCGGTGAACGTCGATGCCGTCAACGACCGCGCGTGCGGCGCCGCCCGGCCATCCGGAGGCAACGAGCGTGACGCGATGGCCGGCACGCACGAGGCGTCCGAACACCTCGTGGAGATGCACCTCCGCGCCACCCGACCGCGGGTGCTGACGATCGAGCCAGTTGAAGACGAGGATCTCCAGAGGCACGGCACGGCGATCCGGTGGGCGACGACACGGACGGGACGAATTGCTCATCCGCGTTAGGGTTCGTCGTTGAACCCCGGGTGCCGGAGCAGGGTCACAGCAAGCAGCCATCAGCTATCAGCTGATAGCTGATAGCTGATAGCTGATAGCTGATAGCCTGATAGCTGATAGCTGATAGCGGCTTCGGTGCATAAAAGTGCATTAGGGGTCAGAGTCCTAACGCATCCTTGTATTGCATCGCGCCATCGGGCGGACGCGGGAAACACCCTGCGCGCCTCGAGCGCGGTGTGGCGGGCCGGTCGGAACGACGATGACGCGGATGACGCGGAAACGGCCGGATGCGGGGACGCGTCTCGCGAAAGGTCCGGCATCCAGAACTGAGAGGGGTACGGATGAGGGGGATGAGGGGATGAGCGACATCATCCCACGTAGGTCAAGGCTCCGCCCGCCGGAACGTGACTGAAGGGGGAACGGCCCGCGGGGGACGCCGCTCGCCCCGGGAGCAGTTCCGCCTCATCTCCCGGCCTCGGGCTAGGGCGCGTCCCGGACGGGGAACGATCCCACTCATCCCCCTCATCTTCTCATCCCCTCATCCGTCCCCCACCTCCGTTCTGGATGCCGAACCGGCGCTGCCTCACGCTAGGCGGCGTCGGTGCAAAGCCGTCATCAGGCCGTTTCGGCTTGTTCCGGCGTCATCGCCGTTCCGACCGGGCCGAGCGCGCCGTGCCGTACGCCGAGCTGGTCTTAGCTGATAGCTGATAGCTGAGCTGATAGCTGGTAGCTGGTCGCTGCTACCGCTCCAGCCTGTACCCCGCCTTGCGAACCGTGAGGATGTGTCGCGGATCCGCCGGATCGTGCTCGAGCTTGCGCCTCAGCTCCGCGATGTGCGTGTCGACCGTGCGGCTCACCACGACTGCCGAGTGGCCCCAGACTTCGCGCATGAGCTCCTGGCGTGAGGCCACCGCGCCACGGCGCTGCAGGAGCGCCAGCAGAAGCTCGAACTCCATCGGCGCGAGATACACCGGAACGCCGTCGCGCATGACCGTACGCGCCGCGCGATCGACTTCCACCCCGCCGAACCGCTCGGTCGGCGGCGACGTCGCGACCTGCGCCGCCCCGGTCGAACGCCGCAGCAGCGCCTCGATGCGCGCCAGCAGCTCGAGCACCCCGAACGGCTTCGTGACGTAATCGTCAGCGCCGTTTCGAAAGCCGATGACCTTGTCCGCCTCTTCGCCGCGGGCCGTGAGAATCAGAACGGGCCGCTCGAACCCCTCTGCGCGGAGCGCGCGCAGCACGCGGTAGCCATCCATCCCCGGGAGCATCAGGTCGAGGATGACGAGGTCCGGCAGCCAATCGCGGGCGCGGGCGAGCCCCGTGGGGCCGTCGCCCGCAACGAGAACCTCATAGCCCTCGATCTCGAGATTGTTTCGCAACCCGAATGCGAGATCGGGGTTGTCCTCCACGACGAGAACGCGAGACATCGGCAATCAGGGTGAGGAATCGAACGAAATTAGCGGGCCGGCTGGACGCTGGGCTCTCGCTCGTCGACGCGAGTTGGCGCGCTGCCGGCTGTCGAGGGCCGGTGCTCGATTCCCGAAAGCTCCACCACGAATCGCGCTCCGCGCCCCGGCGCATTCTCCGCCCAGACACGACCGCCGTGAAGCGCGACGAGCTGGGCCACGACCGCGAGACCGATCCCGCTTCCGGCGACCGCGCCGGTCACGGCGCTCTCGAGCCGTTGGTATGGTTCCCAGATGCGCTCGCGGTCCTCCATGGGAATACCCGGCCCTTCGTCATCCACGACGATGCGCGCGACCGACCCGACCTCTCGCAACGTGATCGTTACCGTCTGCCCCTGCGGACCGTACTTCACGGCGTTGTCCAGCAGGTTGAGCAGGATCTGCCGCAGCGCGCCGGGGTCGACCATGCAGACCACGCCACTCGCCAGCGCCGTCTGCACGGTCACCTGTCGCGATCGCGCCACCGGAGCAAACGCCTCGACCGCCTCCCGAACCTGCGCGCCAAGATCCACCGCGACCGGTGCAAGCGTGATCGCCTCGCGCTCCGCGCGCGAGAACTGGAGGATGTTCTCCACGAGATGCGTGAGCCGCCGTGCTTCCTGATCGACGATCTGGAGCGAGCGCAAGCGCTCCTCGTCGCTCCTCACCCGCCCGAGCAGGAGCGTCTCGGCGAACATGCGCACCTGCGCGAGCGGTGTCCGAAGCTCGTGCGACACGCTCGCGATGAAGTCCGACCGCAGGCGCGCGAGCTCGCTCTCGCGCCGAAGCTGCATGACGCCGATGGTCGCGAGAACCGCGCTGAGGGCCAGCACACCGAGCAGCAGCGGCAACCGCTCGCTCGGCAGGTCACCAATGAGAAGCGATTTCGCGAGCGATGGCCGTAGCGCGACGACGCTCTTCAGCCCGCCGAAGTAATCCAGCGTGTACGACCCGGTGTACTTCGCGGGGTACTGGACGGGTGTGCGAAAGATCTCGTGCCCGCCGCCGTCGTAGACCACGACGGAGAACAGCGAATCGTTCGAGACCGAGTCGTTCGGCACGCCGCCCTTGAGTGATGGCGC
>DASURJ010000437.1:0-3384 GCA_036280115.1 Gemmatimonadaceae bacterium | reverse complement strand
AGATGACGCCAACACGCTGCCCGCGCTGCGCGAGTGCGGTCGCGGCTCCCGCGACAGAGCCGGCGGTGATGGAGTGATCTCCACCAATGGTGACCGGCACGGCACCCGCGAGGATCGCGTCCGCCGTCACGCGGGCGAGCTCCGTGCACGTCGCCGTGATCGCGGGAAGGAACGCGCTCACCGGACCGGGTCGATCGGTCGCCTGATGCCACAATACCTCCGGCAACGGCGCCGCCACGTCGTCATCGGTCTCGACGCTATGGCCGAGCGCCTCGAGGCGCCTCGCGAGGTCTGCCACTCGTAGCGCCGACGGCCCCATGTCGACCCCGCGCCGGCTCGCACCGAGGTCCATGGGTACGCCGGTGATTCGTATGCGCGTCAGATACTCCTCCGATCCGTGCGAGAGGCAGTGATACCGCCGGTCCGGATTTTATCATTCATCATGCAAACTCCCAAATTGTCCACGGTCGCGCTCGTGGCCGCGACCGTGTCGCTCATAGCATGCGCCGAGCGCCGCGGATCCTCGACCGACTCGACGTCCCAGGGCCCACCGCCCAGCGCAGACACGCCGTCGGCGTCCGCAGGGACGGCCGCGGCGACGTGGGTCGTCACGGCTTCGGGAATCGGACCCGTGCGTGTGGGAATGCGCGCGAGCGAGCTGACCTCCGTTGCCGGCACCGCGGGAGCTCTGGCCGGCAGTGATTGCGAGTATGTCAGACCGGACAGCCTTCCTGTTGGCGTCTCACTCATGGTCGTTCGCGGCGAGGTCGTACGCATCGACGTGGATAGCGCTGGTGTGCGCACTGCCGAGGGCGCATCGGTCGGGGACTCTGCGTCCCGGCTCGAAGCCCTCTACCCGGGCCGCACCACCTCGACCCCGCACAAGTACGTTCCCGGCGCCCGGTACGTCTCGGTCCGGCCCAGTTCGCCGCCCGACTCGAATCGCATCGTCTTCGAGGTCGAGAACGATCGCGTCACGCGGTATCGGGCAGGGCGCGTTCCCGAGGTAGAGTGGGTGGAACGCTGCGGCTGACACCCTCATCGTCGATCGGTCTACACCTCATTCGGCCCACGCACAGTGATCCCCACCTTCGGGTTGACCCACCTCGCCCTCGGCGTCGCTGACGTCGAGCGTGCGTTCGAGTTCTACGAGCAGGTGTTCGGAATGGTGGCGGTGTATCGAAGCGAGGACTTTCTCCAGGCCCAGACACCAGGTGCCCGCGACGTCGTGGTGTTCGAGCGCACACGGCGAAAGCCGGGGCAATCGGGTTCGATTGCCCATTTCGGTTTCCGATTGACCGATCCTGAGAGCATATCGGCTGCCGCCGAGGCGATCGAACACGCCGGTGGGACGATCGTCGAGCAGGGCGAGTTCTGTCCGGGTGAGCCGTATGTGTTCGCCCGCGACCGGGACGGTTACCTGATCGAGGTGTGGTTCGAGATCCAGACGCCTGTGGACCCGAAGTGATTGACTGGCAACACCGTAGGCCTCGCGACTAACCGAACGCTAACCGGTTGCCGAAAAATCAGACGCGGGCCCTAGCGTAAACTTGGCCACTGCTGACACCTTGTCGCGGGTCCGTACCTCGATCCCTCTTTTCGCCGAGTTGGAGCCCTGACCGAATACACATCGCCGCTTGGCACCTCGGACCACGGAGTCGGCGCAAGCGACGCACTGCTCGAGTTGATTCAGGACGCTATCATCGTCCGGGACCCCCACGACCGAGTGGTCTACTGGAACCGCGCCGCGCAGAGCCTCTACGGATGGTCGCGCCGCGAGGCCCTCGGTGTCGTCGTTCATGACCTCCTCCGCACGCGGTTCCCCGGAGACCGCGCCGAGGTGATGGCCGCGCTGCGCCGCGCCGGAGCGTGGGATGGTTTGCTCCGACACCAGACGCGCGATCGCGGCGAGATCGTCACGTGGAGTCGATGGTCCGTCGTCCACGATCGCCACGGCAAGATCGCGTCGGTGGTCGAAACGAACCGGGACGTCACCGATCAGCAGGATGACGTCGAAGCGTTGCGGTCTCGCGTGGTCCAGCTGCAGGCCGCGGTCGAGCGCCACGAGCTCGAGCAGTCGGTGCTGCGTGACGACGTGACGCGCTGGCGCGCGATCGTCGATGCGGCCCTGGACGCCATCGTGTCAGTCGACGACGACGATCGGATCAGCGCTCTCAACCCGGCTGCTACCTCACTTCTGCGGATCGCCGAGCACGACGCGGTGGGCCAGCCGATCCAGCGGTTTCTGGCGGCGCGCGGCCCACGCGCGTCGTCCCCCGACGAGAGCGACACCAGCGAGGAAACCGATCACGCGCCGACCGAGGCGACCGCGTGTCGCGGTGACAACACCGAGGTCCGCCTCCACCTCGTCACCGTACGAGTACTCGTCGCGGGGCGGCAACAGACGACGCACATCTTCCGCGCTGTGGATTGACCGCGGGTAGCACTCGCCGTCAGCAGGAGCAATGGCGGCGTCCCGGATACGCTCGGACCCCACGACCGCGATTCACCACAACACACCCGGCTCGTTTCGTCATGGAGAGCAGGCGGGGGTTGTGGCCCTCTGGTGCCATCCTATCTTGGAGCCTGCAACCACCCGAGGCCCATTCGACGGTGCTGTCCGATTCGTCCCGGTCCGTCACCGAGCTGCTCGATGCCTGGGGGCACGGCGACCGAGCGGCGCTCGATGCGGTCGTCCCCGCGGTCTACGCCATGCTCCATCAGCAGGCCGAGCGCGCCCTGCGCGGTCAACCGGACGGGCACACGCTCCAGCCCACGGCGCTCGTGCACGAGGCGTATGTCCGTCTCGCCGGGCAGCCCGGCGCCGGCGCGGACAGTCGCTCGCATTTCTTCGCCGTCGCCGCCATGGTGATGCGGTCCGTACTCGTCGACCATGCGCGCGCACGACAGCGTGCGAAGCGAGGCGGGGGCGCGCGAGCGCTGTCGCTCGGCGCGGCTGACGACATCGCCGAACCACAGAACGCCGTGGATGTGGTCGCGCTCGACGAAGCGCTCGACCGGCTCGCGGCGTACGACGCGCGCAAAGCGCGAGTTGTCGAGCTGCGCTACTTCGTGGGCCTGAGCATCGAGGAGACGGCGCAGGCGCTCGATGCTTCGCCCGCGACGATCAAGCGCGAGTGGACCGCCGCACGCGCGTGGCTCCGCCGGGAGCTCATGACGGCGTGACGGGGCCATACCAGGCGGAGCCGAGCAGATGCGACGCGTGAGCGCTTCGGTCAGCGCCGAGCGCTGGAACGCGATCATGTCGCTCTTCGGCGATGCCATCGAGCGCCCACCCGACGAGCGCATGGCGTTCGTCGCCCAAGCCTGCGGCAGCGACGCAGAGCTGCGTGCCGAGGTCGAGTCGCTGCTCGCGGCGCACGA
>DASURJ010000436.1:0-6870 GCA_036280115.1 Gemmatimonadaceae bacterium | reverse complement strand
ACCCCCGAGCGGATCTTCCAGGTGAAGCGAGCGCTCGAGGCCGGGATGTCGATCGACGATCTGTACGAGCTGACCGCCATCGACCCGTGGTTCCTCGCGCAGATGCAGGAACTTCGCGATGCGGAGCGGCACTACGTGGCGCTCGACGAGCCGACGGCGGACGACCTGTGGGAGATGAAACGCGCCGGGTTCTCGGACCGGCAGCTCGCCACGCTGCGCGACGAGACCGAGGAGGCCGTGCGGGCCCGCCGATGGACGTCAGGTATCCACCCGGCATACAAGATGGTGGACACGTGCGCGGGCGAGTTTCCCTCGGAGACGCCGTACCTGTACGGCTCGTACGACGAGGAGAGCGAGGCACCCAAGACCGGCCGCCGGTCCGTCATCATTCTCGGGAGCGGGCCGAACCGGATCGGGCAGGGCGTGGAGTTCGATTACTGCTGCGTGCGCGCCGTGATGGCGCTGCGCGAGCGCGGGTACGAGACGATCATGATCAACTCGAACCCCGAAACGGTCTCCACGGACTACGACATCTCCGACAAGCTCTACTTCGAGCCGCTGACGCTCGAGGATGTGCTCGAGATCGTGCACCGCGAGCAGCCCGAGGGCGTGATCGTGCAGCTCGGGGGGCAGACGCCGCTCAAGCTCACGCGCCCCCTCGAGGCGGCCGGCGTCCGGATCCTCGGCACGTCGCCCGACGCCATCGACGTCGCGGAGGACCGCAAGCGCTTCGAGCAGATCGCGCGCGAGCTCGGGATCCGGCAGCCCGATAACGGGACCGCGACGAGTGTGGAGGAGGCGGTCGAGGTCGCCACGCGCATCGGCTACCCGGTGCTCGTCCGGCCCTCGTACGTGTTAGGCGGCCGAGCGATGCAGATCGTCTACGACGAACCGTCGCTCCGCGAATACTTCGTGACGGCCGCGCGCGTGTCGGAGGATCGCCCCGTGCTCATCGACTCGTTCCTCGAAGACGCGTTCGAGGCCGACGTCGATGCGGTGTCCGATGGGACGCGCGTCGTGATCGGCGGCGTGATGCAGCACATCGAGGACGCGGGCATTCACTCCGGCGACTCCGCGTGCGTGCTGCCGCCCTACATGATCACCGAGGCGGACGTCGACACCATGCGCCACCACACGATCGCGCTCGCGAAGGCGCTCGGTGTCGTGGGCCTCATCAACGTGCAGTACGCGGTGAAGCACGGCGTCGTGTACGTGCTCGAGGTGAATCCGCGAGCGAGCCGCACGATCCCGTACGTGTCCAAGGCGATCGGTGTGCCGCTCGCCTCGGTCGCGGCGCGCGTGATGATGGGCGAGACGCTCGAGGATGTCGGGTTCACCGAAGAGATCGTGCCGCATTACGTGAGCGTGAAGGAGGCCGTGTTCCCGTTCACCAAGTTCCGCGAGTTCGATCCGGTCCTCGGACCGGAAATGCGCTCGACCGGTGAGGTCATGGGGATCTCCGATTCGTTCGGGAGCGCGTTCGCGAAAGCGCAGCTCGCCGGGGACAACGCGCTCCCGCTCGAGGGCGCCGTGTTCATCACCGTGAACGATCCCGACAAGCCGAACGTGACGCCGATCGCGCGCCGGTTCTACGAGATGGGGTTTCAGCTCTACGCGACGCCCGGCACCGCGCGGTACCTCCGCGGCCGTGGCATTCAGGCCAAGGAAGTATTCAAGGTGCACGAGGGGCGCCCGCACGGCATCGATTACATCGTGAACGGCGAGGTCCAGCTCCTGATCAACACGCCGCTCGGGAAGCACGCCCAGCGCGACGACTATACGCTGCGCCAGGCCGCGATCGCGAACCGGGTGTCGTACACGACGACGCTCTCGGCTGCCAGCGCGGCGAGTGAGGCGATCCTGTCGCTCCGCTCGCGGAAGCCGACGGTTCGCTCGCTGCAGGAGTGGCACGAGGACCTGCGCAAGCGACGCGAGGAGGATGCCGGCGTCGCGGCGGGCCGAGCGACGCCGGTGTCCGTGCCCGCGGCCCGATAGGCAACCCGCCAGCCGATGGGCATCTTCATCCACGAGTCGAGCTACGTGGACGACGGCGCGTCCGTGGGAGACGGCACGAAGATCTGGCATTTCTGTCACGTCATGCCGGGCGCCGTCATCGGCGAGCGATGCAACCTGGGACAGAACGTCGTGGTGATGCCGGGGACGCGGATCGGCAACAACGTGAAGATCCAGAACAACGTGTCGATCTACGAGGGCGTCGAGATCGAGGACGACGTGTTTTGCGGACCGTCGATGGTCTTCACGAACGTCGTGAACCCGCGCAGCCACGTGTCGCGAAAGCGCGAGTACAAGCGCACCCTCGTGCGTCGTGGGGCAACCATCGGCGCGAACGCGACGGTGGTGTGCGGCGTCACTCTCGGCGAGTACGCGTTCGTCGGCGCGGGCGCGGTAGTCACGAAGGACGTGAAGCCCTTCGCCTTGGTGACCGGAGTGCCGGCTCGGCAAGTTGGATGGATGTGCCAGTGCGGTGAACGGCTCCCCGGCGACGCCGACTGGGAACCGGGAACGGGGCGAGTGCCCCGCGAAGCCGGGCGGGGGGAACCGAGCACCGCCAACCCTGGAACGCTCGTGTGCGGGGCATGCCAGACGAGATACGCGTATGAGAACGGCGAGCTTCGATTCGCCGAAACGCCATGACTGACGCCGCCGGGCCGGTTCGCATTGCGCTCGTCGGGTGCGGGCGCATCAGCCGAAACCACTTCGAGGCCATCGAGAAGGTCGATGGGCTCGAGCTGGCTGCGACGTGCGACGTGATCGCCGAGCGGGCGCGCGATGCGGGTGATCGCTACGGCGTACCGTGGTTCGAGTCCTTCGACGACATGGTGGCATCAGTGGCGTGCGACGCCGTCGCCGTGTGCACGCCGTCCGGTCTACACCCCAAGCATGGGATCGCGGCCGCGCGAGCGAAGAAGCACGTCATCTGTGAGAAACCGATGGCGATCTCGCTCGAGGGCGCCGACGCGCTCGTGCAGGAGTGCGACGCCGCCGGGGTCCATCTGTTCGTCGTGAAGCAGAACCGCCTCAACCCGTCGATCCAGTTGCTCCGAAACGCGATCGAGCGCGGACGGTTCGGGCGCATCTACCTGGCGAACACCACCGTGCGCTGGACTCGCCCGCAGGAGTACTACGACCAGGCGCCCTGGCGTGGAACGTGGGAGTTCGACGGCGGGGCGATCATGAACCAGGCGTCCCACTACGTCGATCTCATCCAGTGGCTCGTCGGCCCGGTCGAGAGCGTCATGGCGAAGACCGCCACGCTCGCCCGGCGCATCGAGACCGAGGACACCGGGATCGCGGTGCTCAAGTTTCGGTCGGGAGCGCTCGGCGTCATCGAGGTCACCATGCTCACCTATCCACGGAATCTCGAGGGGTCCATCACGATCCTCGGAGAGAAGGGGACGGTGAAGGTGGGCGGCACGGCGGTCAACCGCATCGAGCACTGGGCGTTCGCCGACTACGACGACGATGACAAGCTCGTCGAGTCGGCGGCGACGAACCCGCCCTCGGTCTACGGCTTCGGGCACGAAGGGTACTACCGGAACGTCCTGTCGGTGTTGCGCGGCGAAGCAAAGGCCGAGACCGACGGTCGCGCGGGGCGGAAGTCCCTGGAGCTCATTCTCGGAATCTACGAGTCGGCCAAGACGGGCCGCGACGTGCCGATCCCGCTGGCGATTCGACATTGACGGAATGTGACTCCTCGACTCCCACCGCTGCCCGGACTCCGCTCGGAATGACAAAGTCACGCACTAGCTTTCATTCGTTCTCATACTCCGACCATGCCCGTTCCTCTTCTCGACCTCCGCGCGCAATACGCGACGATCAAGGATGACGTCGATCGCGCGATGAAGCAGGTGGTCGATGACCAGCTCTTCATCCTGGGCGCGACGGTCGAGCGGCTCGAGCGTGATGTGGCAGCGCTGTCACGCACGAAACATGCGATCGGCTGCGCGAACGGGACGGATGCGATTCTGCTCGCGCTCCGCGCGCTCGACATCGGACGCGGCGACGAAGTCATCACGACGCCGTTCACGTTCTTCGCGACGGCCGGAACGATCCATAACGTCGGCGCGACGCCGGTGTTCGTGGACATCGAGCCGGACACCTTCAACATCTCGCCCGATGCGATTGCCGCCGCGATCGGAGAGAAGACGAAGGCGGTGATTCCCGTCGACCTCTTCGGTCAGATGGCGCCGCTCGAGCGCATCGCGAGCGTCGTGCGCGACCTTCCGGTCATCGAGGACGCCGCCCAGTCCATTGGCGCGCGGCGGCGCATCGGGAGCGAGTGGGTGATGGCCGGCGAGCACGCGACCATCGGTACGTTGAGCTTCTTCCCCTCGAAGAACCTCGGCGCGTACGGCGATGGCGGGATGATGCTCACGCAGGACGACGCGCTCGCGACGCGCCTCAAGCGACTCCGTGTGCACGGCGGCGCGAAGACGTACTACCATGACGAGGTGGGCTACAACAGCCGGCTCGACGCGCTACAGGCAGCCGTACTGCAGGCGAAGCTTCCGCACCTCGAGGGGTGGTCGGCGAAACGTCGCGCGAACGCCGCATACTACGACGCCGCGTTCGCGGACCTCCCCGATGTCCGCACTCCCGTGGTCGAAGCATGCAACGAGTCGATCTTCAATCAGTACACGCTGCGCGTTGCCCGCCGCGACGATCTCCAGTCCTACCTGAAGCAGCGTGGCATCGGCACGTCGGTCTACTATCCCCTGCCGTTGCACCTGCAGCCGTGCTTCGCGTATCTGGGGTACCAGCCGGGCAGCTGCCCCGAATCGGAACGTGCGGCAGGAGAGGTACTCTCCTTGCCGATCTATCCCGAGCTCACCGAGTCGCAGCTCGATGAGGTCATTGGCGCCGTTCGCTCGTTCTACGGGCGTTGACGGCGCCGGCATTCATCGTTCACCCCGAGCAGAATGAAGGCGCAACTTCTCTCTCGCATTCAGGACCGGTCCGCCACCGTCGGCGTCGTGGGGCTCGGCTACGTCGGGCTGCCGCTTGCCATGGAGTTCGCGAAGGCCGGCTTCCGCGTGATCGGGTACGACGTGAGCGAGCGAGTCTGCGCTCTGCTCATGCGCGGCGAGTCACACATCCAGGACGTTCCGGCGTCCGATGTCGCGGAGATGGTCGAGGCGAAGCGGTTCGAGGCGACGACGGACGAGAGCGCCCTCGGACGGTGCGACACCATCTCGATCGCGGTACCGACGCCGCTCAGCAAGACCCGCGATCCCGACATGCGCTTCGTGCAGTCGGCCACGGAGGCGATCGCGCGGAACGCACACCCAGGCATGCTCGCCGTGCTCGAGAGCACGACGTATCCCGGCACGACGCGCGAGGTCATGCAGCCGAAGCTCGAGGAGCGGGGGCTGACGGTGGGGAAGGACGTGTTCCTCGCGTTCAGTCCGGAACGCGTGGACCCGGGCAACCCGAAATACCACACGAAGAACACGCCGAAAGTCGTGGGCGGCATCACCGCCGCCTGCACCGAGGTGGCGGCCGCGCTCTACTCGTCGTGTATCGATACCGTCGTCCCCGTCTCGACAACCGAGGCGGCGGAGCTCGTCAAGCTGCTCGAGAACACGTTCCGGTCGGTGAACATCGGGCTCGTGAACGAGATGGCGATCATCTGCGAGAAGCTCGGCGTCAACGTGTGGGAAGTCATCGAGGCGGCCGCAACCAAGCCATTCGGCTTCATGAAGTTCACGCCGGGTCCGGGGATCGGTGGACACTGTATCCCGCTCGATCCCCATTACCTCGCGTGGAAGATGCGAACGCTGAACTACAAGACGCGATTCATCGACCTCGCAAGTGAGATCAACAGCGAGATGCCGGCGCTGGTCGTCGAGAAAGTCGCGGTGGCGCTGAACGACGAGCGGAAGGCGGTCAACGGGAGCCGGGTGCTCGTGGTTGGCGTCGCGTATAAACGCGACATCGACGACATTCGCGAGAGCCCTGCGCTCGACGTGATCCGCATGCTCGAGGAGCGGGGGGCCGAGGTAGCCTACCACGATCCGTTCATTCCGCGGTTCCGCGATGGTGACCACGACAGCAACAGCAACACCGAGCACCGTGAGCGCGTGAGTGTGGCGCTCACGGCAGCCGAGCTCGGCAGCGCCGACGCGGTCGTCATCGTCACCGATCACTCGCGGGTCGATTACCAGCAGATCGTCGATGACTCCACGCTCGTCATTGACACCCGCAACGCGACCGCGCGAGCGAGCCGAGGTCGGGCGCGCGTGGTGTCTCTCGCGGCCGATCCGAAGCCCGGTACCGGTCCGACGCCGAACCCGACGCCTCGCCGCCCGGTAGCGGCGCGCTGAGCGCGGCCGAGCCCGCTTGCTTTCGACACCCGGGGCCAGCAGCCCCGGGTGTTTCACATCCATCGGTCTCGACCGTGGCCCGACGCTTGCCCAAAGAGCGGTAGTCACCGTTCGGCAGAGGTCGCCGGGCGTCGGCGGTCGCGCACCCGCGCGACCGATCACACGCGCGCGCGGATGCGATCGCATCCGCGCAGGCCAACTCACGAATTCGAACCGCACTGGAAACCCGCGCCTTTCCCGCCATCGCCGCCTTGTGTACGACGATGCTCGTTCGGCCGGCCCTGGCGCAGCACGCGCTCACGACGCTGCCTGTGGGCGACGCGGCCTACCTGCAGCTCGAGGCACTCGACCGCGTCGGATGTCATCCCGCTCGCGTGTCGCCGCATCGCCCGTTCGTCGTTCGGGATGTCGTTCGCGCGATTGCGCGGTTCGCGGGTAATGCCCGGTGCGCCGGGCCCATCGCGACCGCCCTTGCCGCGCGGTTCGTGACGGACCGGACGCCGGATGTCCCGCGCGACATCGCACC
>DASURJ010000435.1:0-5677 GCA_036280115.1 Gemmatimonadaceae bacterium | reverse complement strand
CCCGCCCCGATCTCCAGGACAGAAATATCGAACGTTCCGCCGCCGAGGTCGAAGACGGCGATCGTCTTCTCGACGTTCCTGCCGAAGCCATACGCGAGCGCGGCCGCCGTGGGCTCGTTGATGATGCGCAGAACGTCGAGTCCGGCGATCTTGCCGGCGTCCTTCGTCGCCTGGCGCTGCGAGTCGTTGAAGTACGCGGGCACCGTGACGACGGCCTTGGACACGGGGTGGCCGAGGTAGTCCTCCGCGGTCTGCTTCATCTTCTGGAGGACCATTGCGGAGATCTCCGGCGGCGTGTACCGCTTGCCCTGGACCTCGACGGCGGCGACGTCGTTCCCACCGGACACGACTTTATATGGAACGCGCTTCGTCTCCTCCTGCACCTCGTTCATCTTGCGCCCCATGAACCGCTTGATGGAGAAGACGGTGTTCTGCGGGTTGGTGACTGCCTGGCGCTTTGCGATCTGACCGACGAGGCGCTCGCCGTCCTTGCTGAAGCCCACCACGGACGGCGTGGTGCGCCCGCCTTCGGAGTTGGGGATCACGACGGGATCGCCCCCCTCCATGACAGACACCACGGAGTTCGTGGTTCCGAGATCGATGCCAATTACCTTATCTGCCATTGCGCCCTCGCACGGAGTTGGATACGGAATCGGCGTCACGCGAGTGATTCTCGCTCGCCGTTCGGTGGGCTGGCTCGCAAGGTCGGGGCCCGCCAGACGCGTCAGAATGGCAGAACCGAGGCACCATGATTCCCCTCAGCGACGACAACCCGACGCTCCGCACCCCCATCACGACATACCTGCTGCTCGGGTTGACCGTCGCGACGTGGCTGCTCTTCCAGGGGGCTGGCTTCGATGTCTTCCGGCTCGCGGTGTCCGTCTGCAACTACGGCCTCGTACCTGCCGAGCTCACCGCGACCCGCCCGGTAGGGTTCACGGTGCCCCTGGGCCCGGGGCTCGGATGTGCGATCGATGACCACGCGATCAACGCCGCCACGCCGCTGACGTCCATGTTCCTCCACGGAAGCTGGAGTCATCTGATTGGCAACGGCCTGTTCTTTTGGGTCTTCGGCAACAACGTCGAAGACAGCATGGGCCGGTTCCGCTTCCTGGTGTTTTACCTGGTGTGCGGACTGGCCGCGGCGGCCGTGCACGTCTTCGTGGATCCCACCTCGCCAGTCCCCACCGTCGGCGCGTCGGGCGCCATCTCCGGGATCCTCGGTGCGTACCTCGTGCTCTACCCGCGCGTGCACGTCCGGATGCTGTTCATCTTCATCATCTTCTTCCGGATCTTCTCGGTGCCCGCGTGGGCCGTGCTGGTCTGGTGGTTCTTTGTGCAGGTGATCACCGGATTGCCACAACTGAATCAGGTCGACCCCGAGGTCTCCGGGGGCGTCGCCGTGTGGGCGCACGTCGGCGGTTTCGTCGCCGGCGTACTGCTGGTGAAGCTTTTCGAGAACAGGGAGCTCGTTCGCCGGCGCACGCTCGTGTCGGATGCGCGCGGCGTCTGGGGGCGATGAGCCGTCGCGCGCCCTGACCGATTCCCGTTTCCCGCGTACAATATCCGGCGTGCAACTCGCGCGAGTCATCGGACGCGTCGTCGCGACCGTCAAGCAGCCGACGCTGACCTCGGTCACCCTGCAGTGGGTTCAGCCGCTGTCCGCGACGGGGGCTGATGTGGGGCGGCCGCTCGTCGCCGCCGATCGCATCGGCGTGGGCCCCGGAGAGATCGTTTATTTCATCACGGCGCGCGAGGCCGCGCTCACGCTCCACGATCCGTTCGCCGCGGTGGACGCTGGAATCGTCGGCAAGGTCGATTGGGTCGACGTCGCGGGGGCTCGTCACCTGATTGCCGAAGAGCTGGACCACGCGCCCGCGCCTTCGAGCGAGCCAGGCGAGCCGACCGCTCATCGACGAGGGTGAGCGCATGTACCTCGCACGCGTCATCGGCGACGTCGTCTCCACCCACCGGCACGAGCACCTCGGCCAGAAGAAGCTGCTGCTGGTGCGCCGGCTCGACCTCGAGGATATCGAGGAAGGCCCCGAGGTGATCGCGCTCGACGTGATCGGGGTGGGGGTTGGCGAGAAGGTGCTCGTGGTCCAGGAAGGCAACGCCGCGCGGACGCTTTTCAAGGATACGAAGATCCCGGTGCAGGCGGTCGTCGTCGGCGTCGTGGACCGGGTGGATATCGATCGCAGCGCGGATCGATCGCCGGCGTGAGCCCGTGAGCGGGGTACCGATCGACCTGGAATCGCTCGCGATGCGGGTCGCGCGAGCGCTCGAACGGGCCGACCAGCCCGCCGGCCCGGCGCCCGGCGTGCGCCGGGATCGGGACGGAGCCCGGATCGCCGACTTCATCGATCACACCCTGCTGAGGGCGGAGAGCACTCGCGCCGACATCGAGCGACTGTGTGCCGAGGCGATCGAGTACGAGTTCGCCGCGGTCTGCGTCAATCCCGTGTGGGTGCCACTGTGCGCGGCGACGCTCGGCGGGGGTCGTGTCGCGATCGCGACCGTCGTGGGTTTCCCGTTAGGCGCGAACCATCCGGACACGAAGGCAGCCGAGGCCGCCCTCGCGGTGCGGCACGGCGCGACCGAGGTCGACATGGTCGCCGCGATCGGGCACATCAAGAGCGGAGACTGGCATCACGTCGCCGACGACATCACCGCCGTGGTCCGCGCGGTCGGTGGAACGCTGGTCAAGGTCATCATCGAGTCGGCGCACCTCACGCCGCTCGAGATCATCAAGGCGAGCGCGCTCGCGGGCGAGGCCGGCGCGCGCTACGTGAAGACGAGCACCGGGTTCCATCCCTCTGGAGGCGCGAGCGCGGACGCGGTGGCGCTGATGCGACTGGTCGTCGGCGACGCCATGGGGGTCAAGGCGTCGGGCGGGATTCGGGACTGTGCCACGGCATTGCGGATGATCGCGAGCGGGGCGACGCGCATCGGGACGTCGAGCGGCGTATCCATGGCCCGTTGCCTCGGGGCCGGGCCAGTGGCGCTGCGGGAGCTCCTCGCCTCACCCGCGGCCCACGATGCGCGCTGCGTCGGGAATTCCGGCTCCTCCGATCGAGAAGTGCGCGGGGGTGTCCTGACCGCCGATGACACGTTAGGCGCGTCGCCGTGGCCGCCGCCAGGGTGGACGGAGTAACCGTCAAGTCCTCGACTGTCTCGATCGTGTAACGAGGCTGTGTAACGATCGCCGGGACTCGGGGATTCCGCATTGCGCGTCGAACCGGGCAACGTGACCTTGCGACGCCCATCGGCTGGGCACGCTCGGTGCGTTGTGGATGCCGGCGACACAGGCGGAGGATGACGGTGGCCGTTTCCAGAAGGTTCGTCGACTCGGAGGGCGTTCACTGGCAGGTCTACCAGGTGACCGCGGTGAAGGATGGGACGGGCGCCACCGCCCACGAGCCCTGGCTGTACTTCTTTTCGCGGGGCGTGACGCGTTCCCTCACGGCCTTTCCGGACGACTGGTCGCAGATGGACTGGCCCGGGCTCGAGCGGCTGTGTCGTCTCGCGCGGCCGCCCATCCGGCGCGACGCCCCCGTCCGCCGCGAGGTGGGGCGGGGCGCGTAGGGCGGCCGGACGGCCCACACGGCCCTTTGCGCGGCACACCCGGCTTCCGCTATGTTTTGTCACGATAGCGTAACGACAGCCCGTTGCGCGGCGAAGCCGAGGACGCCGCGTGGCTCCCGCCACCTCCGACGACACCCGTGCGTCTCATCCCCCGCGACGAAGGTTTCTTCGTACTCTTCAACGAGCTGGCGAAGCGACTCAAGGAAGCGGCACGACTTCTCAACCGGCTCTTCGCCGAGCCGGAACGGATCGATCACTACGTCGCCGCGATCAAGGCCGTAGAGCACGAGGCCGACGTCCTCACCCACGACGTCCGCGCCCGCATCGACCGGAGCTTCGTCACCCCGATCGACCGCGAAGACATCCATCTGCTCGCGACGGAGCTCGATGACGTCATCGACCTCATCGATGGCACGGCACGGCGCGCCGCGATGTTCCACATCGCCGAGTCGCGCGAGCCGGCGCGACGGCTCTCCGACACGATTGCCCGCGCCGCGGACCACATCGAAGCCGGCGTCGCCGCGATCAAGAAACCGTCTGTCGTCAGCGCAAGCAGCCGTGAGATCAAGAAGCTCGAAGAAGAAGGCGATGCGATCTACCAGGAGGCGGTCGGCGAGTTGTTTCGCGGGCAGCCCGACGCACTCGAGGTCATGAAGTGGAAGGAACTGTACGACACCCTCGAGCGCGCACTCGACCAGTGTCAGGGCGTCGGACACGTCCTGGAGAGCATCTCCCTCAAGAACTCATAGCATGGTCACGTACGTCGTACTGATCGTGCTGATTGCGTTCGCGTTCGACTTCATCAACGGCTTTCACGACTCGGCGAACTCGATCGCGACCATTGTCGGCACGCGAGTGCTGAACCCGTTCGCCGCCGTGGTCTGGGCGGCGTTCTTCAATTTCTCGGCGGCTTTCGTCGTCGGGACTGCCGTCGCGAAGACCGTGCAGAGCGGGATGATCGACCAGGCGATCGTCGATCCGACGGTGATCCTCGCAGCGCTGCTCGGTGCCATCGCATGGAACCTCATCACCTGGGTGTACGGGCTCCCGTCGAGCTCCTCACATGCGCTCATCGGCGGCTACGCCGGGGCCGCTATCACGAAAGCCGGGTGGAGCGCGATCCTCTGGGGTGACAAATGGATTCGCACCCTCGAGTTCATTGCCCTCTCGCCGCTCATCGGGATGGCCGCCGGATTCATGCTCATGGTGGCCGTCTACTGGCTCTTTCAGCGCGTCGTCCCCGCGCGCGTGGATCGCACGTTCCGCGTGGCGCAACTCGCGAGCTCGGCGCTCTTTTCCTTCTCCCACGGCGCGAACGACGCGCAGAAGACGATGGGCATCATCGTCGGCCTGCTTGGCGCGGCGAGCACGCAGGAGGCCTTTCGCGGACAGACCGGCATCCTCGGACTACTATACCTGCCGAACCCCGAGGGCGCCGTTCCGTACTGGATCGAGATAGGCGCCTATAGCTGCATCGCGCTCGGGACGCTGCTCGGGGGCTGGCGCATCGTGCACACCATGGGCAGCCGCATTACGAAATTGCGCCCCGTCGGTGGATTCTGCGCCGAAACTGGAGGCGCGATCGCGATTCTCATCGCGACGAAGTTCGGCATTCCCGTCAGCACGACACACACGATCACCGGGTCCATCGTCGGCGTCGGCGCCACGAGCGGGTTGTCGGCCGTTCGCTGGGGGGTCGCCGGCCGGATCGTTTGGGCGTGGATCATGACCATCCCGGCGGCGGCGTTGATCGCGGCGGTCTCCTATTACATCATCTCTCGCGTCGTGACCGTGTGACTGGCTTGTGACGCGCGGCCTTCATCTCCGTCGTTAAGATGAACGCCTGGCTCCGTGCCGGGCGTTTTTTGTCCGCCGGACGCTCTCCACTCCCGTAGCCGCTCCGCGACCCGCGATGACCCCGGAATCGTTGCCGACGACGCTCCTCTTCAACCGTGAGCTCAGCTGGCTCGAGTTCAACTCGCGCGTGCTGCACGAGGCGTTCGACGAGCGAAACCCACTGCTCGAGCGGCTGAAGTTCCTATCGATCTTCAGCACGAACCTCGACGAGTTCTACATGGTCCGCGTCGCGGGG
>DASURJ010000434.1:0-6158 GCA_036280115.1 Gemmatimonadaceae bacterium | reverse complement strand
GCGGAACCGGTTCCGGCTGCAGACAAACAGAACTTTCACCAGCGAGATGCGCGTTGCGGGCTAACGCCCGCGATAAGCTGCGAGCGAGTTCAATAAGCGCGCGGCCGGAGGCCGCGCAATCAATAGATCGTTCGTCAGCTTCATCGCATCGTTAGATGGCGCGGTGAGTGGGAGCGTGAGTCCGTCGTGCCATTGGAAGCGACTCGGGAGCCTCCGCCGCGAGCCGGGCATGAATCACCGCCGCCACGTCGAGCGCGGGACGCATGGTCTCGATCTTCATCGCTGGCAGCGCCATGTACCGGTCGAAACGGTCCCGGATCACGGCCTCCTCCCGCGTAGCGCCCCGGTGGCTGATCGGGCGCCCGAGCTGCCGGCGTACGGTTTCGGCCACGCAGATCTCGCGGTCGAACGAGGGCAGCAGCACGACGGTGGTGCGGCTCTCGGCGATGGCCGTCCGCGCGGTCTCGTAAGCGGCGTGCACGTGCCTCGGGTAGACCATGAAACCGGAGGAGAGGACGAGGATGGCGTCGGGGCGCTGAGCAGCGACTTCGAAGTAGACGGCGACATTCTCGCGCGCGTACGTCTCGTAGCCCCGCACGTTGATGAAAGAGTCGATGTTGGTGCGCCAGCGCTCGAACTCGCGGTCGAGATCGCAGCATGGGCAGCCGAGTCGCGTCGCAAGCGCGGCCCCGATCGTCGACTTGCCCGCCCCTCCAGGACCGACGAGATGAATCATCGAGATGCTCGGCGCCATCTAACGCCCAAGTTCTGCTGCAAGCGAGGTATCACCATTGCGGCGTAGCCGCATCCATGAATCGCTTGTCAGCAAAGGTGGTGACTGAGCCAATCGACCCGACCCCACTGGCTGAGGTGGAGTCGGTCGGCGTCGTCCGACAGATGGCGCTCGATCGACTCAACCAGGTCGCGGCGTCGAGAAGCGTCTACCATACCCGCGTATTCAAGTCCGTTGGCTACCTAACGCATCAAGTTAAGCTGCCGCGTGCTGAGTCACCCAAGCGCGCGGTGCCGTACGCAATATGGCGGCTGGCCAGGCGCCTAACCATTATGCCGGTCGCGCGGTCAGCTTCAACGGACGTTATGCTGCGGCTATGCGGGCTCCGAGCACTATGGCAGCAGGACCCCGACGGGAGCCCCTCGTTCCGTCAGCATGCGCGCGGCTCTGGCGGTCAAACGCTTGCGGGCGGGTGGGAAACCTGACCCAGCGTCGATGATGAGCAAGGCGGGCGCGCGGCGGCCGGCTGGGTAGAGGCGGCCCCGTTGATCCGAGTCAAACGGATGGAAGGCCGCGACTGGCAGCGTGTCCGTTTCCGGAGTTCCGACCGGGCGATTCAACCAAAAGACCGCCACCGACACCCGCCCCGCGGTTCCTCGGCTCGGGATCGTGTCGGAGGCCGCCATAGTGGTGTCAGGTGCGAGCGCGCCGAGAAACAGTGAAGTCGCGGCGCGCCCCTGGATCACGACCGGCGTGGGGAGCGACCCACCGTAGAACAGAATGGCGCGCGGGCTAGCGAGCGGGCGGTGTTCGCGCGGCCGGCCCGCTGCCAACGCGAGAATGAGAACGGGCGCCAGACTGAATCGATGACGGAGTCGACTTCTGGTCATCTCTCCTCCGGATGAGTCGCCGTCGCTGCATAACGCCCCAAGTTGAGCTGCGGAGCGCCTTGGCTGCGGGCGCTGTGATGCTGACGGTACTCGGATGTCACGACGCGCACAACCTGATGCCGGTCGCTCCGGCAGAAACTATGAGCGTGGTTGGCGGCCACTCGAACGGGCCGCCACTGTAGCAGCTCCTTTGGTCTTCCACACCAGGAGGAGACATGTCTACCGCAGCGACCGGCTCGACGCAGCCCACTCGTACGTTGCACCTCGCGCTCGATCTCGGCAACCGGACGTGGAAGCTCGCCTTCGCCACGAGCATCGCCCACGCGCCGCGGCTGCGCACGATCCCGGCGCGCGACCTCACGCAACTCGACGCCGAGGTCGCGGCGGCGAAGGCCCGCTTCGGCCTCGCGCCTAACGCACCGGTGGTGAGCTGCTACGAGGCCGGCCGCGACGGCTTCTGGCTCCATCGGGCGCTCACCGCCCGCGGCATCGCGAGTCATGTCGTGGACGCGGCGAGCATCACCCAGAACCGCCGCGCGCGCCGCGCCAAGTCTGATCGGCTCGACGCGACCGCGCTCGTGCGCCTCCTGCTCCGCCACCACGGGGGTGAGCGCGGCGTCTGGAGCGTCGTCCACGTGCCGAGTGTCGAGGACGAAGACCGCCGGCAGCTGCACCGCGAGCTCTTCACGCTGACGCGCCAGCGCACGCGCCAAGTCAACCGGATCAAGGGGCTGCTCGCCCTCCACGGCATCGTCCTCGCCAAGCCGCGCGGGTTGCCCGTGCGCATCCCTGAGTTGCGCGATTGGAGCGGCGAGCCCCTGCCGGCCGCGCTCGCCGCACGCGTGGCGCGCGAGTGGACGCGGCTACGCGCGATCCAGCAGGATGTCCTCGCGCTGCGGGCGGCCCGGCGGGCGCTGCTCGACGCGCCGGACGCCGCGAGTGACCCGCTGCTGCAACAGGTGCGACGCCTGCTCGCGCGCCGCGGGGTCGGCGAGGTGAGTGCGTGGCTCTACACGACGGAATTCTTCGGCTGGCGCGCGTTCCGGAACCGGCGCGAGGTGGCGGGCCTGGCGGGGCTCACGCCGACGATGCGGGCGAGCGGAGACCTCGAGCGTGAGCAGGGCATTAGCAAGGCCGGGAACTCCCTTATCCGGGCGCTGGCGATCGAGCTGGCCTGGAGCTGGGTGCGGCGCCAACCGGCCAGCGCGTTGACGCGGTGGTATCGCGAGCGCTTCGCCGGCGGCGGGCCGCGGCTGCGGCGGATCGGCATCGTCGCGGTCGCGCGCAAGCTCTTGATCGCGCTCTGGCGGTACCTCGAGACGGGCGTGCCGCCGGAGGGTGCGGTGTTCAAAGCCTAACGCCGCTGCGCCGGCTCGCTCCGCCGGTGCGTCGTGCCCGCCGTTGGAACGGGTCTCCCCCGGTGTCGCTGGCCGGCGGGGTACCGTCCGGTCAGAAGGGGCCGCGCGCTACGGGCTGCACTCGTACGTATCAAGTGTCTCTGGTGTCCGGTGCGGTGCGTCGAGCGGGCGCGCCCCAACCGGCACGGATAGAAGTCGACCCGCGAGCCAGTGGGCTCTCGAGGTCTCGAGCAGCCGCCAGCGTTTGAGCCGCGCCGTTGTCTCCGGGCCGGTTCGCGACGGCACATCGCCGTGTAGTCGGCTTTTGCCTAACAGGTCCGGCGCTTGACAATACCAACTCATAGAAGTTCCAACGAACGTTAGGCCGCGGGTCTTGATGCCGACACGCCTCGGGCGAGAGTCAGCGCTCGCCCCGATGGCGGGGTACGGGTGTCGGCTTGGGCACCGGTGGGGCGAGGTCGGCCGGGCCAGGCCCGAGGGCGCCGACGTCCGGAGCGAGGTCGCCCGCCGCCAGCGCCCGGTCCTCCGGCGGCGCGGCGGGGCGCCGCGCTGGTCTGAGGGAAGCGGCCGCCATGAACAGCACGGTTGCCAGAACGAACGGCGGCCACGGCCCACCGGACCCGAGCGAAAGCGGCGGCCCGGGCCCGAGGTCGACGGCGACCCCGAAGACCATCCGGGCGATTCCGAGTGCCGCGGTCGCCAGACTAACGTCGAACAAGAGCATCCCGGCGATGCGTCGCCACCTCGAGCGCACGTCACGAGAGTCAGACACAGTGTTCGCTTGTCACCTGTCGCGGCCTAACGCCTCTAGTTGACCTGCAAGGGCATCAGATAAGATGCGGCGGCGGAGCCGCCGCTTCCATAGCGCCGTTGTCAGGTCCAACGGACGTTAGGTTGGCGCCTCGCGATGGCCGGTCGTCATCCGCTTGCCGGCTCGAGATGCCGAGCCACCTATGGAACGAGCAACTTGCGCGCAACGCCGCCGCCGGGTTCAATCGAGCACCCTGCGCCGTTCAGGGGCTCGCATCGCGTTCATGGCCGTCGAGGATCAAGCGCTATCGCCCGGGCATGGCGACGCGATATCGGACGACGCTCGGCACGTCGTCGGTGTTGCGTTGCACGGCCCATACCATTCCTCGCTTCGCCTGAACGAGTTCTGTTCGGCGAGGCAGGACGACCGTGAGCACCGGTTGGCCACGATCATCCAGCATTGTGCAGGGCACGCCGGCGGCCGTTTCGTGCGTCTGAAGCCAGATGGAGTCATCCAGACCGAGCACGACGGCGGTGACCGGAGAGAACTGCCCGTTCATTCGCGTACGCGCGCTGTCGCGAAGTTCCGGGGCGAGACTCACAACGATACTGTCTTCAACCCGCTTCGACATTGGAATGCGGTCGAAGGCGTATGTGCGCGCGAACACCGTGTCGCCGGTTGGGCGAAGCACGGTGAGCGCGAAGGTACCGCCTCCTCCCCGTTTCAAGTTGGTCTCGACGAAGGCGAATCGTCGTCCGTGGGGAGCGACCGCGGTTTCCGCACGAGGCGGCGTTCCGCCGCCCGGGAGCGTCGCGCCGACGAAGGTAACGGCGCCCGCCGGAGCGGCGGCCGGACGAATGGGCGCACGGATCGCTGCCCCATTTTCTGGTGGTACGCCCACCACCCGCATGAGCTCGCCACTACCCGAGAGGACCACGTACCGACTCGGTAGCGGGCGCCCGGACGGACCGCCCTGCGCCTGCGGTCCACGCACCAGCACACTCGCCAGCATGCCGTCGTGGTATAGGGAGACCGGCGTCACTCGGACCATGGGGCCGCCGAGCGTTGTGGCCGCCGCCTGCGCGTGCTGCGCCGCCGGCTGAAAGGGTTGCACGCGCAGCAGCGAGTTGTCGGGTCCGACGAGGGTGAACCGCCGCAGCCCGACGTCGTAGATCCAGAGCGTGTCGGCGAGCCAACCGCCGGTAACGGTTCGGCCGAACTCGCCCGGCCCCTGACCGCGTCGACCGAACGTCGCGATTCGCTTCCCCGCAGCACTAAAGATCAGCACCTGCGATGTCGACGCGTCCCAGATCAGCATGCGTCCATCGGATGCGACGTGCACGAAGTTGGGATCGATGGTCGAGAACTCTTCGTCCACGCCGCTCAACCTGACTTCCTCGACGAGGGGCGCGCGCGGCCCCGATGGCTGTGCGATCGCCGGCGCGGCGAAGACGCACGGTGCGGTGGCGAGGGCTAGCCGGCTGAGGGCGCCAGTCAGTTTCATGGACAGTCGCATGAGAGCTTGCGAGCCGCGAAGTGTGTAAGTCAGCTCTGTGCCACTTGAAGGCGCGTGTGCCAACCTAACGCCTCAAGTTGAGCTGCGAGGGCACCCTATAAGATGCGGCGGCGCAGCCGCCGCCACCATAGCGCCCTCGACAGCTCCAACGGACGTTAGGCAGCAGGTGAGGTCAATCCAGCCCGAGGTCGCGGCCCCACTCCGACGACTCGGTGTATTCTTCGATCTCCAACTCCTCGCGGATCAACCGCCCCACCACGTCCGCGATTTGCGACCTCGTCCACCCCGGCCCGTCCTCTTGCACCGCAACGGGGCATCGGGTCACCAGAAATGCCGCCACCTCGCCGAAGGTGGCCAAGTGCGGCGCAAGCGTCTGGTCAAATAGGGGTTTGCGCCCAAGCCGGGGCCAGTGTGCGGCCCCGACCTCGATCTGCACATCCTGCCACGCCCTCTCGCCCTCCTGGCCCGCGAACAATATAGACAAGGGCGTGTCGGTCCGCACAGCGCCGCGCTCCGTGCCGAGCCGGATACAGGTGGCCCGCCGCAACTTATAGAAGGCTCGCTGCGACAAGCACGCGGCGGCTGCCGCGCCCCCGGTCGGCAGGCGCGCGGCCAGGTAGTCGATCAGCCGACCGGGCGAGGTGAGCTGCTCGGCCTCCGCGTCTGGGATCGCGAGGCCGAACGCGTCCTCGACCGCCATGATGAACTCAACTACGTCGAGGCCCATCCAACTCTCCTAAACGCCATTTGTGTTGCTGCCTAACGCCTCAAGTTAAGCTGCGAGCGCCTAACTCGACGGGCTCGCGGTGGTGAATGAACAATACCGGACGCTGGTGAGAAACCGGATGCTTCAAGCGCTCGTCAGCTTCAACGCACGTTAGGTAGCCTGGTCAGGAAACGTGCGGCCGAC
>DASURJ010000433.1:0-2941 GCA_036280115.1 Gemmatimonadaceae bacterium | reverse complement strand
GCGAACGATGATACTCGCATCTGACCCCGATTAGGCAGTTAGATCCAGAGAAACGCCGGGTGATCGACTCCCGTGCGAGCGCGGAGAACCCGCTCGTACACGCGAGCCCCCGCATTCCCGTTCGTGAAGATCACCGTCGCCGAGCCCGACGCCGGCTCCGCGATCACGAAGTTCTTGAAGCCCGGGTTGTCACCCCAGTGCCAGAAGTACTGTCGCCCCTCGTGCCGCTCGATACCGACGCCGAGCCCCCAGCCCAGCGCCTCGTTGATCGCGACGCGCTGGGGGAGCATGCGGTCGAGCAGTGCCCGTCCGCCGCTCACCGGGCCCAGGCCAAGGAGCCAGCGAACGAACGCGCCGTAATCGCGCGCCGAGGTCATGAGCGAAGCCGCCGCGTTTGGCACGAGGAAGTTCGGCAGCACTGGCAGGTTCGCGTCCGCACTCGGCATCGCGCGCTCGACGTCCTCGTTCGTCCAATCGTCCACCGTGCGTCCCGACTGCGGGCCAAGCGCACGGAACGCCTTCGCGATACGCACGTGATGGCTGTCGAACGCCACACCGCGATTCGAGTGAGGCGACGCGAGCGTGGCGTCGAGCTCCGGCCGCCAGATGAAGCTGCTCGACCGCATGCCTAACGGCTCGAACACCCGCTCGCGCGCGAGCCGCGAGAGCCCCTTGCCCGTGAGCTTCTCGGCCACGCGCTGGAGGAAGAAGAACCCCTCGCCCGAATACGAGAAGCGCGAGCCCGGCGGGAAGTCCGACCTGAGCGTCGTGTCACGCCCTCCACGCCAGTTCCGCCACCCGCCCGAATGGCTGAGAACGTGCGCCGCCGTGATCGTCTTCGCGCGCTCGTCCGCAGGGTTTGGGAGCGCGAGGTAATCACCGAGCGGCTTCTCGATCTCGATCAGCCCCTCAGCGGCGAGTTGCAGGACGATCGCGGTGAGCACCGGCTTGCTGAGCGACGCCGCCTCGAACACGGTGTCGCCCGTGACCGTGTCCTGCGTTCCGGCTCGCCGGACGCCGTACCCCTCGACGGTGATATCCGCGCCGCGTACCGTCGCGATCGACATCCCCGGGACGCTCGCGAGGCGCATGAGGCGCGCGATCTCTTCGCCACCGCCGGGGATGCTCGGGGACGCGGACGTGGCCGACGCGGTGGACGTCGCGGTCCCGGTACATCCGGCCAACAGCAGCGCGCTACTCGCTTTGAGCCACTCGCGGCGTCCGATCGGGGAGTAGTCGGCGCTCGCGGCCGGCCTGTTCTCGATGCGTTGCCAATCAGTCATCGCCCGCACCCATCCGTTGTGGAGGTGACGTGGCTTTGACCACCGGGCACTGCATTTGGTTGGGAAGCCTTACAGCGGCCGCCAGGCACCGCGGAGAATCACCCCGTCGATCTCGCGCGTAACTCGAATATTTGCAAGAGGATTGCTCCTCAGGAGCACGAGGTCGGCATTCGCGCCAACCGTTACCCGACCGATATCCTCACGATCGAGGAACTTTGCTGCGTTCGTTGTCGCGCCCTCGAGCGCCTGAAACGGAGTCAATCCGGCCGCCACGAACTCCTCCAACTCGTCGTGGATCGACGTCCCTGCGGGCACGACGTCGATTCCCGCATCGGTCCCAACCAGCAACCTGCCTCCAGCGCGAGCGAGCTCGAGCACGAAGCGACGCCGGTTCGCCACAATTCGATTCGCGTCCGACGCCGAATGCTGTCGGCGCGCGAGCGTCGCGTAGATCGTGAGTGTCGGGCAGTTCCAGACTTCCGCGCGCACGGTCGTGTCGATCAGCGACCCGAACCGAGACGGATCGGCATCCGCCCATCCGAACGTGCCGCCCCGCCCCGTCCGGCTCACGGCCCGATCGTATCCGGTGAAATGCTCGATCGACCGCATTCCCTCGTCGATCGCGTGCCGTAGATCAACCGCCAACGGTACATGGCCGATTACCGGGATCCCGGCCGCCCGCGCCACGCTCATGATCGAGTCGAAGGCCGCGGGTGACAGCCGCGCGTACGACTTGAGGTACGTCCACCCGGCGTCAACCTGAGCGAGAACTGCCGCCCGGGCGGCGTTGGGATCCGTCACGATCACCGTCTCCGGCCACTGCGGCGGGGTGCCGTCCAGCCCGGGACTCGCGCTCACGACGCGAGGTCCCGACCGCACGCCACTCTCGATGTCGCGCATCCAAGCGGGCAACACGCTGAAGCCCCACATGTTGCGCACCGTGCCGATTCCCGCGGCGACGTACGCGTCGAGCTCGGCGCTTCGCAGGTGCACATGCATATCGATGAGCGCGGGGATGACGTAACGACCAGCTCCCTCGACGACGACCGCGCCCTCGGGGACGCTCGCACTGGCAGAAGGTTCGATCGATTGGATGACGCCGTCGCGAATCACGATCGTCCGATCGGGCAGGACGGCGTTCGACGTCATCGGCACGACGTTCACGCCAACGATCGCGAGCGGCGTGTCGGCTGTCGTGGCGTCGGGATCTCGAACATTCGCGCCCGGATCGCTTCCGACACTCTCGCCGCAGGCGAGAAGCATGCATACCACCCCGAGAGTCAGGGACCGAGCGCGGGATTGTCGGTGCGCTATGCGACGCAGAGGATGCATGGCCAGACGATGTGTCATGGGGGCGATACGATGGGCTCGGATGACGAACCTCGTACCATCCTCGCACAGACCGATGAACAGCGATGAACATCGATCCGGGGGGACTCCCACCACGGTAATCCGGTCCGGCGGCGACGACTCAATCCGGCTCGCCGTCCGGGACGGCGACCGGTTAGCTTCACCATGGCGCCTCCAACCTCCGCCGCCGGCGGAGCGCGGGCGCCACAACCTTTAAAGAGTGGGACGTGGGGCGAACGGACGCCGTGCTCCGCGGCGGCCCGCCTTCCAGGTCCGAACGAAGGAACCGTAATGAAGCCGATTCGTTT
>DASURJ010000432.1:0-5493 GCA_036280115.1 Gemmatimonadaceae bacterium | reverse complement strand
CGTGAGTGTCGCGTCGTCGAAGCGAGCGCCGCGCAGATCGGCGTTGCAGAGATCGGCGCGCCGCAAGTCGGCGCCCCGAAGATCCACGCCGCGCAGGTCCGCGTACGCGAGCGACGCGGCTACCAGCGTCGCACCGGCGAGCGCGTCCACCTCGAGCTCCGCAACGATCTCCCCCGTGTGCCGGTGGCGTACGACCGTCATTCCTCCTCGCGCGAATGTTCCCCTCCATCAACATGCTGGGCGAGGGCCCGGGGGAGCCAGATCCGCCAGGTGGCAGGGTGGTGCGAGCTCGTTGGAACCCTCCCGACCCGAGAGCGCTTGTAGCGCGCGGCAACGAGCGCGTTGCCTCATCACTCAACCTCCTGGAGAAATTGTTCCATGCAGATTCGCTCGATCCTCGCTGCCGCGAGCGCCGTCGCTCTCGCCGCATGCTCCGACCTCCCATCCACTGCGCCGGCGACGACGCCCCCCTCACCGAACCTGTCGCAGGCCCAGCAGGCCGTCGGCGGTGTGTTCGTGTCGACCAACGGCATCGATGGCAACGCAGTCGTCGCGTATGCCCGCGCCGCGGACGGCGCACTCACCTACACCGGCACCTTCGCGACGGGTGGACTCGGCATCGGCGGCGTGGCCGATCCGCTCTTCTCTCAGTTCGCGGTCGCCCTCACCGACAACGAGAAGTTCCTGCTCGTCGCCAATGCCGGCAGCCATGACATCTCGTCGTTCGCCGTCCAGGGCGGGACGCTCACGCTCGTGGACCGCGCCTCGTCGAGCGGCGATCGGCCGGTGAGCGTCGCCATCTCGAACGGGTACGTCTACGCGCTCAATCAGATCAGCAACACGATCGGCGTGCTCGCGATCGGCGCCGACGGCTCTCTCACCCCGCTGCCCGCGCAGACGAAGGCGCTTGCCGCCGGTACGCAGGGTGCCGCCGAAGTTCGCGTGAGCCCGAACGGTCAGGTGCTCGTGGTGACCGAGCGCGTGAGCAACCGTCTCGCGACATTCGCGATTGGCAAGGGCGGGGTGCTTGGTGATCCGGTCGTGACGCCGTCGGCTGGGACCGCCGCGTTCGGATTCGATTTCACCGTCCGCGGCCAGGTGATCGTTTCCGAGGCCGGCAGCGGCTCGGCGTCGTCGTACAACGTGAGCGGCGACGGCTCACTCAGCGTCGTGTCGGCCGCGGCCCCGACGCTTCAGCGTGCGCCATGCTGGCTGATCGTGAACAACAGCGGCCGCTTCGCCTACACGGCGAACGCGGGCAGCGCGACGATCACCGGCTTCGCGATCGCCGCGGACGGCGCGCTGACGCTGCTCTCGGAGACGGGCGTGAGCGGTGACCTCGGTGCCGGCGCGCAGCCGCTCGACCTCGACATGAGCAAGAACGGCAACTTCCTGTACGTCCTCGAGAATGGCACGGGCACTGTCGGCACATTCGCCGTCGCGGGCGACGGCAGCCTGACTCCGCTCCCCGACACGCCCGGGCTGGCCGCCCGCGCTGGCTACATGGGACTCGCAGCATACTAAACAGCGCTGGTTAGCTGTTAGCTGGAACTGGTTGCTGCGGGGTAACGGCCGCTCGGGACGCCACCGTCCCTGCAGGCAGTTCACCCCGCAGCAACCAGTGCCAGCTAACAGCTAACCAGCGTAGTTCCTGTAGTCCTACCAGTTCCAGCTAACAGCGACGAGCGCTGCTGCCGTAGTTCCCGTTAGGCCACTGCAACCTGTTTCCCTTCGCGAACCAGAGGCATGACCTGCTGTGCGAACCGCTCCATCTCCTCGAGCTGTGGGCTGCACTGCAACAGGAGCAGCGACACGCCCACCTGCTCGAGCTCGAGGATTCGCTCCGCCACCTGCTCCGGCGTTCCCACCAGTCCGGCCCGCAGGCCCCGGTTGGAGACCGAGTAATCCTGAAGACTCACCTGCTGCTCCAGCTTCGTGTGTGAGATCCAGTCCCGGTAGTTCGCGTACCCGGGTGAGCCGGGCGCGACGTTCGTGATCCGCTCGAGCTCCCGCTTCGCCTCGGCCTCCGTGTCGCGCACGATGACATACGCCGCCAGTCCGAACGACATTGGCCGAAGGCCATGACGCTCGCGCCGGGCCGTCATGTCGGCGATCTTGGGCGCCACGCGTTCGGGCGGGTCGCCGTGCATCACGTACGCATCACACGCCCGCGAGATCAGCGACTTCGCTGCCTCCGACTCGCCGCCTGCGTAGATCGTCGGACGCGGCCACCGGACCGGCTTCGGCTCGACAATGAGGTCGTTCACCTGGTAGTACTTGCCCGCGTAACTGAACCCCGAATTGCCCCAGGCGCCGTCGAGGACGTCGAGCCATTCGGCGGTGCGCGCGTAACGATCGTCGTGCTCGTCGAACTGGACGCCGTAGCGGCGCGCTTCGTCCGACCACCACGAGCTCACGACGTTGAGGGCGAGTCGGCCGTTGCTGATGCGATCGATGTTCGCGGCATGTTTCGCGAGGATTGCCGGCTGGTGAAACGTTGGTCGAACAGCCACCATGAGCTCGAGCCGCTGCGTGACAGCCGCGAGCGCCGCCGCGGTGGACCACGCGTCGAGCGCGGGCGCGTCGATCCCCTTGATGTCGTTCAGGAACAGCTCGGCGATGAGCGTGAGGTCGAATCCGACCTCCTCGCTGCGCCGAGCGAGGCGGCTGACATACTGCCAGGAGCTTTCCATCCGCTCGTCAGGCACGTTGCGAAGCCAACCGCCGAACACCGGAAGCCAGTAGCCGTACCTCATGGGACGGTCTCCAGCGGCGTGGGATGGGAACCGGGATCAGAGAACCGGGAGCCGGAGCTGACTGCCGCAAGCTCGCGGCTCCCAGCCCCGGTTCCCGGTTCCCGGTTCCCCGTTCCCACCGTCCTCTCGACGAGATAGTCGACGAATAATCCCCAGGGGTCGAATCCCACCACATTCACGGCGTCCGCCACGAAGTTCGAGAGGGCGTTGATGTCGTAGTAGTAGTGCTTGCCGTCGCGGTCATCGACCAGGTATTCGATCCCGCCCACGTCGAGGTTCGCCGCCTGGGCGATGCGCTCCACCTCCGCGATGATCTGCGCTGGCGGTGTCGTGCCCTCCACACGCAGGCCCGTCGTCGGCGCATCGATCGCGCACGCGCCACGAACCAGTTCCACACCGTCCGTCGTCTGGCAGGCGTCCGCCGGGCAGAGGTCGAACGAACCGACGGCCGGGTAGACGTTGATCGCGTACAGGTACTTGCCGCCTAACGTCTCCACGCGGGTGATGTGACCGCCGCGGAGGGGCGCCGACTCCTGCACGAGCGAGGTCCCGTCCACACCGAGCGCCACCTGTCCTGCCGCGACCGCGGCGGCGAGCACTTCGGGCGAGTCGTAGCGCACGATCCCCGCGCCGCTCCCGCCGATGTTCGCCTTCACGAGCACCGGATACCGCAATGCTTCCGCCGCGGCGAGCGCCTGCGACGCGTCATTGATGACGATCGCGCGCGGATATGGGAGCTCGAGGTCCTCGAGGAGGTCGAGCTGCGTCGCCTTCGAGATCTCGAGGCTGTAGACGTCCGCACCGTTCACGATCGGAACGCCGATACGCTCGAGGTGGCGCAGCCAGTGGAGCGTGTGAAACGTGGTCTGACCGTGCGATCGCGTGTACGCCGATGGGCTCGCGCGATTCACGACGAGTGAGTAGGGCACGGTGCGTTCGGCGGGATCGAACCGGTGCGCCGCCGCATCGAGACGCACGTAGGGGATCGCTCGACGGCCCAGCTCGGCGAAGAGCGGCTTGAACCAGTCAGGGTGCTCGTGAAAGACAGCAATCGGCTTCGTGTGAGGCGACATGCGGTTCAGCTCCGAACATTCGTTGAGGACGGCCGCGGCAGCGCGGCCTGCAGGCGGTCGGCGAGCGCGATGGCCTCGTCCGCCGCGCGAGCGATTCGGTCGAGCAGTGTCTGGTGCGGCGCGCCCTGCTCGAACGACGCGTCGGTGCCGTAGATCCCGGTGGGTGCGGTGAGCGCACCGACGCTCGCGAACAGCGGACGCAGTCCGTAGTCGATCACGAGCTGATGCGCGGGCGCGCCCCCGGTCGCGATGGCGATGGCGGTCTTCCCGGCGAGGCCGTTGAGCGGGAGCAGGTCGAAGAAGACCTTGAGCAGCCCCGTGTATGTCGCACGATAGACGGGCGTGCTGGCGACGACGATCGCAGCGCGGCTCACCGCGGTGAGGGCGTCATCGACGTCCGCCGAGCGTACTCGGCCCAGGAGAGCGTCGGCCGGGAGCGTCGCCAGGTCGATGAGCGAGGTCGAAGCGCCGTGCTCGCCAAGCACGCCGAGCGCGTGCTCGAGGAGCAGGCGCGACTTCGATCGGGGAGAGGGGCTCCCTGAGATCCCGATAGCGATGATCGAGCTGGTATCTGTCGCGTTCATGTAACCCATGCGCACCTCTACTGAAGCCGCCGGGCGTAACGCGGTCGAAAACCGCGATCGAGTTCCGGTTCGATCGCGGTAAGCGATCGCGTACAGCGGGTCACCGGAAAACGAAAACGCCCGGACGAGAAGGGCCGCCGGGCGCGTCGCGTTTTAGCACCTTGTTTAACGTGGCGGCAATAGGCGGCAAATCACCACGTGCGTTTCGATTGTCTTTGGAACACTAGGCCGGTGACCGATGCGCGTCAAGCCGTCGGCAGGTTGCGGTTTTGTGAAATTCCTACCGCTGGAGATTCGCCAACCGCTGCCGCGCGCGAGCGTCGTTAGGCCGCTTCGTGAGCACGGCCTGGTAGTGCACGATCGCCTTGTCCTTGTTGCCCTGCTTCTCGTAGATGTCGCCGAGCAGGAAGTCGATGTCCGCCGAGTTGGGGTTGAGCTCCTGGTTCATCGTGAGGAGTGCAATCGCCGCATCGGCCTTGCCGCGGCCGGCCAACGACCGCGCAACGGCGTTCACCGGGATTTCACTGAAGTCGAACCGCCCCGAGACCATGTTCTCGCGAAGCCTGCGGTAGCGCGCGATCGCGGAGTCCGCGCCGAACTGGTCGACGGCATCGACGAGCACCGTCTCGATCGTCCCCGGGATCGGCGAGCCGCGGTGACACGTCACGCAGTTCACCTGTACGGCGGGCTGCCGCCGCTCCGGCAGCGCCGCGAGCGTCACCCGGTTGATCGTATCGACCATGTGCAACATGAACCGCGCCGTGCGCTTCTCGCGCTTGTCGTCCGGTCCGGGACGCAACCGCTGTCGCCCGTTAGCCTGTTGCTCCTGGATGTGGCAATACTGACAGTTCACCCCGAGGGCGTAGCCGAACCCTTGCATGATGGCGAACAGAGAGTCCCGTGAGATGTCCTTCGGGAAGTACTTGAGGTTCTCGTAGGGCTGTTGCTGGCCGCCGCCCTGCGCTTCGAGCGGACGCGCGGTGAGCGCGAGCGCGCTTGCGGAAAGGAGAATAACGGCGCGACGGAGCACGAAACGGTCGACCATGTGGGGTGACTCCCGAGGGTGAATGCGCCGGCGGA
>DASURJ010000431.1:0-6518 GCA_036280115.1 Gemmatimonadaceae bacterium | reverse complement strand
TCGGCGGGGACATGTTCGCGATCGTCTGGCTCGCCGGGGCGCGGAAGCTGGTGGCGCTCAACGCGAGCGGGCGCGCCGGCTCGCTCATGACCCGCGAGACGCTCCAGGCGCGCGGTTTTCGCGCGGGGTCGCAGCAGGGCGTCATGTCGGTGACCGTCCCTGGAGCGCTCGCGGGGTGGGACATGCTGCTCCGCACGCACGGGAAGCGCACGCTCGCGCAGGCGCTCGAGCCCGCGATCGCGTACGCGCGCGATGGCTTTCCCGTCTCGCCCATCATCGCCCAACAGTGGGCGAACGAGACACGGTTCCTCCAGCGCGACTCGGCGGCGGCCGCGACCTATCTCCCGGGTGGGCGCGCGCCGAAGGCGGGCGAGTGGTTCCGGAACCCCGACCTCGCGCGCTCGCTGCAGGAGATCGCGGACGAGGGGGTCGGCACGTTCTATGGCGGCGCGTTAGGCCAGCGTATCGTGGCGCGACTGTCCGCGCTTGGCGGGTTCATCACGCTCGACGACCTGAAGAACAACAAGCCGACGTGGGTCACGCCCATCTCGGTCCCGTTCCGCGGCTACCGCGTGTGGGAGCTGCCGCCGAACAACCAGGGCATCGCGGCGCTCGAGATGTTGCGCATCCTCGAGCCATACGACCTGAAGGCGATGGGGCACAACTCGGCGGCGTACCTGCACCACCTCATCGAGGCCAAGAAGCTGGCGTACGCGGACCTCGACCGGTTCGTCGGTGACGCGGACCATCTCGACATGCCCGCCGAGCAGATGCTCAGCGACGAGTTCATCGCCGAGCGTCGCAGTCACATGAACCCGCAGCGCGCGCAGGAACGCGTCGATCCTGGGCCGCTCAGGACGAAAAGTGAGACCATCTACCTCTCGACCGCGGATGCCGAGGGGAACATGGTGTCGTTCATCAACTCGATCTACGACTACTTCGGGTCGGGGATCGTGGTGCCGGGCACGGGCTTCGCGCTGCACAATCGCGGGGCGGGGTTCACCCTGACGCCCGGCCTGCCGAACACGGTCGCGCCGGGGAAGCGGCCGTTCCACACGCTCATCCCCGCGTTCGTCACGCAGACGATGAATGGGCGCGAGCAGGCGTACATGAGCTTCGGGCTCATGGGCGGCGGTGTGCAGGCGCAGGGGCACGTACAGTTCCTGCTCAACCACTTCGTGTTCGACATGGACGTGCAGGCGGCGATCGACGCGCCGCGGTTCCGTCACTACAACGGGTTGCGGGTCGCGCTCGAGGCGCCCATCACCGATTCGGTTCGCACTGCCCTGCAGGCAATGGGGCACGTCCTCATCGACCAGCCGCCGATCGCGTTCGGCGGCGCGCAGGCGATCATTCGGCTGCCGCGGGGTTACGCGGCGGGAAGTGATCCGCGAAAGGACGGGATGGCGGTTGGCTACTGATGTCGCACGTCACCCGAGGTCAATGGTGATCCGGCGCCCCCCTCGGGCCCTATTTCAACGCCTTCGCACAGTGTCCGCCGCATCCTGACCCGCCACGGGTGTTCTCCCGACGCCGCGCTGTCGGAACGCGCCGCATTGTACGGGTACGCCATTTGACGATGCGCGCTCTTCAGCGGAGGACGGTGTTATGTGGCGCTGGACGATGACGATACTCGCGGTAGTGCCGGCGGTTACCCTCGCGGCTACCGCGACTGCCCAGGGCGGTGGCCGGATGGGCATGGGCATGATGGGCATGCGACACGACTCGGCGACGATGGCCCAAATGCGAGTCATCCACGAACTGGTCGTCAACCACGATCGTATCGAACGGACCGTGACGCACCTGCCTGACGGCATCCGCACCGTGACGACATCCACGGACTCGGCGCTCGCGCGACTCATCAAGGACCACGTGCTGACGATGGAGCAGCGGGTCAGCCGAGGTGACGATCCGGGCCTGCCCATGGAATCGGACGCGTTGCGCGCGATCTTCGAGGGGAAGGACCGGATTCACACCGTCATCGACACGACCGCGACCGGCATCACCGTCGTTCAGACGTCGAGTGATTCGTCGATCGTGGCGGCGCTGCAACAGCATGCCGCGGAGGTCACGGATCTCGTACGTCGTGGTATGTCAGCCATGCACGAGGCGATGATGAAGAACAGGCGGGCCGGAATGCACCCGCGGAGTGACTGACCCCGTCACGGTTACTGAGCCTTCGGCGGGGTCATCACGATGACACCCGGGCGGCCGCTCGCGTCCACGCAATTCCCCGAGTAGCTCTTCTTGTCGTCGCGGAGGAGCAGGGTGCATTTCACGGTCGCATTGCCCGGCGACCACGTGAAAAGGACGCGATCCGCCTCGACCTTGACGTCCGACGCCTCGAACGTGCCGGGCGCGGCCTTCAGCGTGATCTTCGTCGTATCGCCGCTCGCGCGCACTTCGAACGTCGCGTCGAACGTTTCGCCGCTCGGCGGCGAGATCGTGCCGGTCCATGTACCGGGAGTGAGTTTCTGCGCGGCGAGCGAGCCCGGCAGTAGGATGACGACCGCAACGGCGGCAGTTCGAAGCAAACGCATAGATAGTCCAGAGATGAGGTCTCGTCGGTACGGCTTGCGGCCAGGCGAGGTTTCACTATATGGGTGTCCATCATGGAGGCTGCCGTGCACCCTCGCATCGCGAACGCGTCGCTCCTCGCCGCTTTCCTCACGGCGACGGTGCTCGGCGCGCAATCCCCCGCTGCACCGTCGTTCCCGAACACGCCCGCCGGCACCGTCGTGAAAGCGTGGTACGACGCCTTCGGGAGCGGCGATACGCTCAGGATCCTCGATTTCTACCGCCGGTACCAACCGGAGCGCATCGAGCAGAACACCGTTCAGTTCCGCACCCAGGCCGGCGGGTTCGACATCCTCTCCATCGAGCGCGCCGAGCCGAGACGCATCGAGTTCGTGGCGCGCGAGCGACGAACGCCGCAGACGTACTACGCGGCCGTCGACCTCTCACCCGCCGATCCGCCGCGGATCGCGTCGTCATTTCTGATCCCCCTCGGGCCTAACGCGACACTCGAGACCGCCCGCATCGACGCGGCAGGGCGTGCGAACGTCATCGAACGCGCCATCGCGAAGCTCGACTCGTTCTACGTGTTCCCCGACGTGGCGAAGCGGATGGCGGATTCTCTTCGTGCCCGGCAAGCACGCGGCGACTACGACGCGTACGCGAACGCCGTCTCGTTCGCCCTGAAGCTCAACAGGGACGTCGGCGAGCTGAGTCGCGACAAGCACATGCGCGTGAACTACAGCGCGAACCCCATCCCGCCTCGGCCGGCAACGCCGCGCCCGCCGACGCGCGAGGATTCCGCGCGCATGCGCGCCCAGATGGATGAGTTCAACTGCGGGTTCGTGAAGGTCGAGCAGCTCGACGGTAACGTGGGTTACGTGAAGTTCAACGGGTTCTTCGACGTTGGCGCCTGTGGGCCCACGGCGTCCGCGGCAATGAACTTCGTGGCGGGTTCGCGTGCACTCATCGTGGACCTGCGCGACAACGGCGGTGGCTCGCCGGCCATGGTTGCCTACATCTCGTCGTACCTCTTCTCCACGCGCACCCACCTCAACGACCTCTGGACCCGGCACACCGGGAAGACCGAGGAGTTCTGGACGCGTGACGACGTTCCGGGGCGGCGCTTCGGCGGCGAGAAGCCCGTCTACGTGCTCACGTCGTCCCGCACGTTCTCGGGCGCCGAGGAGTTCTCCTACAACCTCAAGAGCCTGAAGCGTGCGACGATCATCGGCGAGACGACGGGGGGCGGCGCGCACCCGGTCATGGGGCATCGCATCGACGAACATTTCATGATCGGCGTGCCGTTCGCTCGGGCGGTCAATCCCATCACGCGCACAAACTGGGAGGGCACGGGTGTGGAGCCGGATGTGAAGGTGCCGGCGACCGAGGCGCTCGCGACGGCCCTGAGGCTGATTCGAGAAGGAGTGCGCCAGTAATCGGTGGATCGACCGCCGCAACGAAGCGAGCGGCCGGCACGCAAAGCGTGCCGGCCGCTCCTGCAACGGTAGCGCCTAACGAACGGTTACTGCAGCCCCGTCAGGCGCACGATCACCGACCTTTCGTCCAGCACGAGATTGCCCTGTGTCAACTGCAGCCGGAACGTGGCTTCACCCTGTTGCCACGGCGGTATGCCACCGGTGTTGCTCGTGTTGAGCGTGAAGGTCACGATGCACGTGCCCGGCACCAGCACGCCAATCGGTTGCTCACTGCACGTCAGCGCGGTCCCGCCGGTCCCGAAGCTCGTGATCGACCCCTGGTCGAGATATCCCTGAATGCCAATCCCCGAGAATACCGTCCCGAGCGGGTTGGTGATCGTCGCCGTGTAGGTGGTGGATGTTCCGGGGAGGATATCGGTCGCCTCGAGCACCAGGTCGGTGATGGTCGGTCCCGCCACGAGCGTGATGGCGACGGATTTCGTGTCGAGCACCACCGTCGTGTTGCCGTCGAACCAGAGGAGGGAGACCTCGAGCGTTGCCGGCCCAGGAACGAGCGTGCCGCCTCCGCCACTCGAGTTGGACGCGAAGAACGGCCGGTTTTCGGTGCACGTCCCGTTCGGCAGCACGCCGAGTGCGATATCGCCCCCGCACCCCACGTTGGAGCCGCCAGCGCCGCGCACCGCGGTCCCCTGTTTGATCTCGGCCTGCAGCACCACCGTTCGTCGAGCGACACCCGGATTGTTTATCGTTGCGACGTATCTCGAGACGAGCTCGAGCGGCGAGTTGAGGACGACGTCGGTCGACGTCGGGACCACGCTGGTCAGCGTCGGCGCCGGCGACGTCAGGTCTACCTCGACCGTCTTCCGGTCCCACTCGTACGGCGCGACGTTAGGCGGTGCCTTGTAGAGATGCAGCACGAAGGTGGCTGGCCCCGGTTGAATCGTTCCGTTCCCACCGGCCGACGTAGACGCCGCAATCCCGAACTCGATTTCGCACGTTCCGGATGGGAGGAGTCCCGGGGGCCCTCCGCACGTCACGAGCGTTCCGCCGGCCCCCACGGTCACCTCCACGGTCGTCCCGAGGCCACCGGGTTGAGTTTGCACGAGCTCACCCTGGAGCAGCACGTCCGACAGCGCCACGCCTTCGTTCACGATCTTCACGGTGTATGCGCCGAGCTCACCGTTGATCTCGACGGTGGGAGACGCGAGCGTCAACAGCGAGATGATCGGACGCGTGAGCGTGATGGGGACGATCGCGCTGTCCAGGACAGTGGAGATGCCGCCGGTGTCCTGGATGAGGTAGAGCACGAACGTGGCCTCGCCAGCGACGAACGTTGGCGTAAACACCCCGTTGTTCGACGCGCTCGCGAGGGACGACATGGCGCAGGTGCCCGTAGGCAACACACCGGGGGCGGAACAGGTCACGAGCGTGCCCCCGGCCGCTCGGCGCGTCGATCCCTGAACGACCCACCCCTGGGCGGCCACGCCCTGGAGGCTACCGGCTGGATTCTGGAACGTGGCCGAGTACGTCGCGGCTGGGCCCTCGATCGTGAGGATGTTCGGAGCGATGCTCAACGCCGAAATGCTCGGTTTCGCGACCAGGGTCACGAGCACATCCTTGCTCGCGAGCTCGGTGTCGCCCCCGACGCTCGTCTGAATCACGCGGAGGGTGAACGTCGCGGGTCCGGGAGCCAATGCCGGTCCCGAGCCGGGCGCCGCGTTCGATACCGCCGCACTGAACGTCATGGTGCACGTCCCCGTGGGGAGCTTGCCCGCCTCGCCCGGCGCAGACGAACACTGCACGGGTGCGTCCAGGGCCTGCCTCGACGCATCGCCCTGAGTGATGTCGGCCCGAACGACGACGTCGGATGAAATGGCGAGCCCCGAATTCCCGATGCTCACTTGCCCGCCCACGGATGGCCCCTCGATCCGCAGCGTATTCGAGCTGAGCTGCATCATCTTGACCTTCACCTTCTGACTGTTCGGGCCAGCGGCCGCCGCGACCGCCGCACTCGCGCCGTCAGGGATGGCCGTCGGCAGCGTTTGCTCCGTACACGCGCCGGCCGCGAGGCCGGCGAGAAACAGCAAAAGGGCACTCCTGTGGCGCGCTTGCATGGGGCCTCCGGAAGGTTGACGATCGAGCTGTCCACCTCATGCGTAAAAGCCGGCGGCCACCCGACATCGCACGCGCCCCGTCCAGTGATTGGACGGGGCGCGATGGGTTGCTGCGTCGAACGGCGCGAAGGTTCCCGCCGCGGAGTCGTATCAGGTCCCGATGCCGACCTTGATCGAGAACGAGTTCACCTTCGCCGCGTTGTACTCGACGCCGAGCCGCGCCTTGGATACCTGGAGTGCCGCGCCCACCATGGCCTGGGCGCCGAGCACATGCTCGTCGTGGAGGTCCACCGCCGTGGTCTTCTCGTGGGAGCTCGAGAGGTACGCGGAGCCTCCCACATAGGGCGAGACGGCGGCCCAACGGGTGAGTGCGAACCGCCGGCTCGCGAGCACGTCCACGCCGTACACTCTCAGGTCCAGGTCGTCCGGCCCGTACATCGACACGAAGCTC
>DASURJ010000430.1:0-5593 GCA_036280115.1 Gemmatimonadaceae bacterium | reverse complement strand
AGCGCTTCACGGGCTGCACGGTACCCTTCGGCGATCGCGTCGGCCGTGTGCGAGAAGCTGAGCCACCCCACGTGGCCGAGGCGGGGGCGGATGAGGAACATCGGCGGGCGGGTCCACTCGCGCAGTGGCGACAGCTGCAACGCGTGCATCATGACCGTCGCCGCGCGCATGTACGTGGCCGCGAATCCTTGCGCCGCGGCGTCCGTGTTGTGCGACAGGTCGCTCGACCCGACGTCGACCGCAATGATGGCGTCGGCGTCGCGTGCGACGACGGCCACCGGCAGGTTGTCGATCGTGCCGCCATCAATGCACAGCCTGCCGTCGACTCGCCCGGGCGGGAAGAAGCCCGGCAGCGCGCACGACGCGTACACCGCGTCGTCGACCCGTACGTTCCGGAGCCCGGGCAACCCCCACACGACCTGCGTGCCGCGCTCGACGTCGACCGTGTTGATGAGCAGCGGCACGTCGAGCTCGTCGAACGTGACGTTCGGGACGGCGCTCGTGCACAGGTTGCGCAGTGGCTCGTCGAGGTACAGCGACGGCGATCGCATCCGCTCGAAGAGCATGCCGACGTGATTGATCCGGAACAGGTCGCGGCGCCTGAGCGACAGGGCACGTCGCTCCATCTCGTCGAGGGACATGCCGCCAACGCGCGCCGCGGCGAGGAGCCCGCCGATGCTCGTGCCCGCGTAACACGTGGGGCGCACGCCGACCTCCTGGAGGGCCCGCAACACGCCAATGTGCGCGAAACCCTTCATCCCGCCGCCCCCGAGCACGAGGGCGATCCGCTTTCCCGTAATCAGCGGATCCTGACGCATACTGCTCCCGAAACTCGCATCATCTAGAAAGACCGTTCGCGCGCGCGCGCCGTCACCTGTCTGTCATACACCAGAACCGCTCGCACGAATCAAAAACCGGGCGACACGTTCGTCGCCCGGTTCTTCATAACGCTTCCAGAGTGATGCGCGTCACGTGAGGAACATATAGAGCCCGTACAGGCCGACGGCGGCGCCGCCGAGCATGACGAGCGTACCCGCGTCGTCGCCGATCACCGCGCCGATCACGAGTGCTGCGCCCCCCACGATCATGAGGGCCACGGCGTTCCGGTTCGACGTCCGGTTCTGCAGCACCGGCGGGGCACCACGCGTCGTCGAGACCTGGTGTGCCGCGACTCGCGCACTCGACATGCTCGGACCCCGGGCGATCGCGGTCGCACTGTCGCGTGCGGTCGGCTCGGTGGTCTGGACTGCCGGGGTGGTGATCGGCACGTGCGGCACGGCGAGCCCCGCGAGCGGTGCCGCAACGAGTCCGACGTTCGTATTCGAGTTGTTCGGCGGCACTGCCGACTGTGCGGCTAGCGGCGCGGCGCTCGAGACGAGCGCGACGAGCGATACCACACCGAGGAACCGCAGGCGGACGTTCATCGACTTTCCTCCGGAACAGGATTTGGTTCTGACGTCGTCGGCGCGACGGCCGTGATGGTGCATCGCGATGGCGACGTCGCTGAAACACGAAACGGGAAGAATTGGGCCAGCGGTCCTATCCCCCGCTCGTGGCCCGATGATAGCTTTCCCGCCGCCAATGACCACCCCATCATCTGCCGCCGAGCGTTCGCTCGTGCGGGCCATCGGTACGTGGGCACTCGCCGCGGGCATCATCAACATCACCGTCGGCGGCGGGATCTTCCGCCTCCCCGCGGACGTCGCCGCCGCGCTGGGCCCGGCCGCGCCGCTGGCGTACCTCGTGTGTGCCATCGCGATGGGGCTGATCGTGCTCTGCTTTGCCGAGGCTGGAAGTCGCGTCTCGTTGACCGGTGGCCCGTACGCGTATGTCGAGATGGCCTTCGGCCCGTACATCGGGTTCCTGACCGGAGTGCTGTTGTGGCTTCTCGGCACGACGGCCGTGGCGGCGGTGAGCACCGTGTACGCGACGAATGCCGCGAAGCTGTTCCCGGTGTTCGAGCAACCGACCATGCGGGCTGTTCTGCTGATCGCAACATTCGGCACGGTCGCGACGGTGAACGTCCTGGGTGTGAAGCAGGGGAGCCGGTTGAACGGCATCGCCACCGTGGCAAAGCTGCTGCCCCTCGTCGTTCTCGTGGTCGCCGGCGTGTTCTTCATCGAACCGGCCAACCTCACCATCGCGAGCACGCCAGCGGCCGGCGACATCACGCGAGCGTCCATCGTTCTCATCTTCGCCTTCAGCGGGATCGAGACCGCGCTCGTGCCGAGTGGTGAAGTGAAGGACCCGGCGCGTAGCGTCCCGCGCGCGGTGTTCGTCGCGATGCTCGCGATCACGCTCCTCTACATTGCGCTCCAACTCGTCGCCCAGGGGGTGCTCGGGAGCGCGCTCGCAACGTCAACGACGCCGCTAGCCGACGCGGCCGGTGCCGTGCTCGGCCCCTGGGGACGCGTCCTCCTGCTTCTGGCGGTCGTGATCTCCACCTTCGGCTACCTGAGCGGGATGACGCTCGCGGTGCCGCGCGCGCTGTTCGCGTTCGGCCGGGACGGATTTCTGCCCCGCGTGGTGGCGGCCGTGCATCCACGATATCACACACCGCACGTCTCGATCGCGCTGCAAACCGTGATCGCGTGCGCCCTCGCCATCACGAGCGCGTTCGCGCCGCTCGCGATCATCGCGAACGTGGCCGCACTGCTCGTGTACTTCGCCTGCGCCGTGGCGGCCTGGCAACTCCGACGGCGAAACGTGCAGGCTGGCGGGATCCCTTTCCGCGTGCCCGTCGCGGCGGTCATCCCGTTCCTCGCGTGCGCCGTGATCCTCGGGTTGCTGTCGTCGATCACGATTGCCGAGTGGCGAGTGCTCGTGTTGGTGCTCGCGACGGCGTCGGTGCTGTTCGTCGTGACGCGCCGGCGGCGAGCGGCAGTCGCGGCGCCGTCCACGTAGAGGAGCGCGCGTGAGCGACCCGCTTCTCGCGTATCGCGCCGAGTTCCCGATCCTCGAGCGAACGACGTACCTGGTGTCGCATTCGCTCGGGGCGATGCCGCGGTCCGTTCCGGACCGACTCGCCGAGTACGTGGACAGCTGGGCGGAGCTTGGCGTGCGCGCGTGGGCGAACGGATGGTGGGAGATGCCGCTCGAGGTGGGGAACGAGATCGCGCCGTTGCTCGGTGCCGCGGCAGGGGAAGTCGCGATGGTGCCGAACGTCTCGATCGGCCAGGCAATGGTCGTGTCGGCGCTCAGGTATACCGCGCCGCGCGACCGGATCGTGATGACGGAGCTCGACTTTCCGTCGGTGCGGTACGTGTACGACCAGCTTGCCCCTCGGTTGGGCGCGACCGTTGTGGTCGTGCCTTCCGCCGACGGCGTGTCGATCGATGAGGACCGCCTCCTGGCAGCGATCGACGAGCGGACCGCGCTCGTCGCCATCTCGCACGTGCTCTTTCGCTCGGCGTACATCATGGACGTCGAGGCGATCTGCCGTCGCGCGCACGAGGTCGGGGCAGTGGTGTCACTCGACGCGTTCCACTCGGTGGGAGTGATCCCGGTGGATGTGAAGCGGATCGGCGCCGATTTCGTCACGGGCGGCGTGCTGAAGTGGCTGTGTGGCGGGCCCGGCGGGTGTTTTCTGTATGCATCGCCCGAGGCGAGTGCACGGTACGCCCCGGCCATCACCGGGTGGCAGGCGCATCGCCGGCCGTTCGGTTTCGAGGGCGAGATGGACTACGCCGACGGCGCCGCGCGATGGCTCTCGGGGACCCCGGTCATTCCGGCGCTCTACGCCGCCACCGAAGGGCCGCGGCTCGTCCGGCGTGCCGGGATCGATGCCGTCCGCGCGAAAAGCATCCGGCAGACGACACGGTTGATCGCGCTGGCGGATGAGCGCGGTTATCCCGTCCGGGCGCCCCGCGACCCTGCGCGTCGCGGCGGCACCGTGGCCCTGGACGTCCCGCACGCATACGAGATCGCGCAGTTCTTGCTCTCGCGCGATATCATTGTCGACTATCGGCCGAACGCGGGGATCCGGATCGCTCCGCATTTTTACACCAGCGATGCCGAGGTCGAGCGCGTCATTGCCGCGATCGATGAAGGGCTCGCGACCGATGCCTGGCAGCGCTTCGGCGAGCGACGCTCGGTCGTGACGTGAGCCCACCGATCCCGTTCACTCCAACCCGAACACCGTTCCCACCGATGCCGCCACGCGCTGAGAAGGTTCGCAAACAGTACAGGAACTCCGATCATCCGCACGTCGTGCTCCGCTTCGAGGACGGTCACGAGATCCACATCCCCAAAGGGACCGCGAAGTCCTTCGACGCCTACGTGGGCGAGCGGATCAAGATCCTCGCGATCTACGACCCCACGGCGAACGAGCGCGAGAAGATCGACACGTTGCGCGCCGAACAGTTCGAAGACGAAACGGCGTGAGGCGTCCGATGCCGCGACCTCGATGCGCGCGGCTCACCGTGCTGGGCATCGTGGCGGTGCAGCTGGCACTGTTGCCGGCCTGTGCCGGCGCGCAGGCGCGCGAGGGCGGCAACGCGGCGCGCCCCGCCCGCACGGCGGTGGACACCGCAGCGCTACGACAGACCCTCGACTCTCTCGCCGGTGCGCATCGCGGGGTCGTGGGCTATGCCATCGTCGACGTCGATGGCGGCGCGCGGCTGTCGCGACGGGGCGACGAGACGTTTCCGACGGCCAGCCTCATCAAGGTGCCCGTGCTCGTCACGGTGTTCGACCTCGTCGCCCGGGGCATGCTGTCGCTCGACGACCGCCTAACGGTCCTCAAGATCGACAAGGTGCCGGGATCCGGTCAGCTGCAGCACCTGCACGACGGTGCCGTGATCACGGTGCGCGACGCGGCGTGGCTCATGACCACGATCAGCGACAACACCGCCACGAATCTGCTCCTCGACCGGATCATCATCCGGCGCGTCTGGGAGAAGATGGAGGCACTCGGTCTCGAGAACACGAAGGTGCATTCGAAGACGTTCCTGCGCAGTTCGAGTGTCGCCATGGACAGCTCGGTGAAGTACGGGCTTGGCGTGACGACCCCGAACGAGATGGCGACGCTCTTCGCGCTGCTGGCCCGCGGTCGAGCCGTCAACCCCGCGGCCGACTCGGCGATGCTCGATATCCTCGAGCATAACGAGGACAATCAGATGCTGCAGCGCTTCGCGGGCGGGGTTCGCGCGGCGCACAAGACCGGCGCGACTGACGCGGTTCGCACCGAGTGCTCTCTGTTTCACCTCTCGTCCCGCGTCGTCGCCTGCGTGCTCACGAAGGAAAACGTGGACCGTCGATGGGTGATCGACACCGAGCCGCAGGTGACGATGGCACGAATGGGCGAGGCGATCGTCAAAGCATGGGGACCACCTCCGCCCCAGAAGACGACGCCCTGATCAGGAGCTCGACCCGTGGTTTCGGACGACCGCACCGACCGGCTGTCCATCTTCACGCCGCCCGCGTCCGCGAGCACGCCCCAAACGGCGGCCGATGCCGTCATCGGATCGACGGACGTGCGAAGCGCGTCGTTCGAGGTCGGCGGGTTAACGCTCGAGCTCGTCGCGACCACGGCTATCGTGAGCCTCAGCGTGCTCGCCGGGGCCGACCGCGACGGGTATCGCCTCGACGCAAG
>DASURJ010000429.1:0-6172 GCA_036280115.1 Gemmatimonadaceae bacterium | reverse complement strand
CCTCGACCGACCGCGCCGACAGCTTCTCGGCCGCGAACGCCGCCCACTTCTCGGCGTTGCCGGGGATGTCGAGCGACTCGATATACTCCCAGCCGAGGCCGCGCGGCGCGAGCTCCTCCGAGTAGCTCTGGAAGTCGCCGTCGCCGAGCGCGGTGGCGGTGAACGAGGGCCCGACGCGAACGAACGTCTGTGTCACGAGCGTGCCGTCGGTCGTGGCGAGCGTTTTCTCCTCGCGGAGCAACTGCAACCCCGAGTTCACGAAGCGAACCTTCGGCACCTTGAGCGCCGCTTCGTTCGCGGCGAGGAGCAGCGCGACCTTGTCCTCGATGGGAACGTCGAGCGGGTCACGCGAGATGGGGGTCTTCCAGGTGCCCTTGACCGGCGCGACCGGCGCGAGCTCGACGGGGCGCTTCTGCACCGAGCGGGCGGCCCGCGCGAGCCGCGCGGCCTCGCGAGCGGCGGCGACGACACCCTCCTTCGTCATGCTGCTCGTCGCGGCGAACCCCCACGACCCACCGACCAGGGTGCGCACGCCGAGCCCGTACGACTCGGAGTCGTTGACGCCGGTAACCTGGCGCTCACGAGTATTGATGCCCTGGCGTCGATAGCGGCCAATGCGAGCGTCGGCGTAGCTGGCGCCGGCGTCTCTGGCGGCATTCAACGCCTCCAGCGCCAGCTCCTCGACGAACGCTTCGGCGCGCGGCGCAGGGGCCGCCGTCGCCGCGAAGGCGGGGGCAATGGGAGCGCCAGTGACGGCGCGACCACCGGCTACGGCCGCAGCGGCCGCGGTGGTCCTGAGGAAGTCTCTTCTGTTGATGGCCATCGGTCCGGGGTGGAAATCGAGTGGGACGCTATCCCCCGGACCAAAGGCCTGTCAATCTATGACTGGCACGGGATTGCGACTTCCGGACGGAATCGTGGCTGCCACACGCTGCGCTCGGATTCACCCGCCGGCGTAGGCTGCTGGTGGGTCACTCGACAAACAACGCCCGACGTTGGTAGATCGACGCGCCCGATCCGTCGAAGACGAGATCGAAGCCGGCATCGCGGCGGAGCGCGGCGTCCAGCGGCGCGCAGCACGGGAACGCACGCGTCTTCGGGATGTAGACGTGAGTGTAGCTGCGGCGGTGCTGACTCGACCACCGCTCCACGCACGCCCCCTGCCAGATCGCGCAGCCCTGAAGCTGGTCGTACTGCCGCTCGCGCTCGCGGAAGGTACCGCCGGGAAGCCACTCCGTCCCCTGCACGGTCGCCACGCTCTTCCGATTCGCGAGAACCGGGAACCACTCACCGACGCGGTCCGCCCACCAGCCGCCCGCTGCGCCACCCACGACGATGATGAAGCTGCTCGACGGCGGCGTTGCGCGCGCCGCCCACGCCATCGCCTCGCGGTCGTGGCGCGTGAGGCTCGTGAGGTAGCGCCCTTCGGCGTAGGGCCGCCGCACGAGCGCCGACGCAATGCCGTAGCCCGCGAAGACGGCGAGCACGACACCGACCAACCAGCGCCTTCGCGGCGGCGCGATGCCGAGGGCAGCCCAGCCACTCTCGCGAGCGACGTCAGGTACAGCTCGGCACCACGAGGCACCGAGCGCGACGTTCGGCACGATGACGTCGATGATGGCGGTCGCGGCGAGCAGCGCCACGGGGATGGAGGCATACGTCGCGCCCGCGCGCGCGTCGAGCAGAATGATGGCCAGCCACCAGATCGGCAGGAATGCGCCGCGTCGCGTGAACGATGCGAGCCCACCGATGATCGCGAGCGCGCCGATCAGCTGGAATAACGGCTCCGCCGTGCCCAGCCCGAGGTAGGCGAGCTTGCCGAGCACGAGCCCTCGGGCGCTTCGACTGAACACGGTTCCACCCGTCGCGCCCGCGGCGACGAAGGGCGCGAGCCCGTGCGTCGCGGCGATGGTTGCCCACCACGGCGCGGTGAGCACGATCGTCCCGATACCTACGACGGCCGTTGCCCCGAGCCCGAACCTGTGACGACCGTAGAATGCGAAAAAGAGGATCGCGCTGAACGCGACGAACGGCGACGTACCCAGGTGGCTTAACACCGTGAGCGAGGCGAACACCGTCGTCAGCGCGACGTGGCGCCACGCGCGTCGCGTGTAGGAGCGGTGCAGTTGCCACAGTGTGAGAATGGCGAACAGGAAGCCGAGCGACCGGGTGAGCCCGCCGCCCATGATGAGCCAGAGAAAGCTGCGCGGAAGCACGGCGAAGGTGACCACCGCGGCGGTAACGATCGCGCGCGAGGACACGAGATCGCGGGCGAGGAGGTAGAACGCGACGACGCAGAGAACGCTCACGACCGCCGGCAGGACGCGGAACACGTCGATGAGCTCGACGGGCAGGAGCACGGGAACGAGCGCCGCGAGGTAGAATCCGAGCGGCGAATACGCGTAGGGTATGCCTTCCTGGTTGTAACGCGTGTACTCCGGCAGGCGGAAGTCGTTCGCCGCGAGCTCGGCCGCCATCTGATAGAACAGGGCGCCGTCGTTGAGCGGAAAGTCGGCCGCCACCGGGGTGACGAGCCGGATGAATGCCGCGATGGCGAGCGCGCCTCCGATGAGCGCGGTGGTGCGCGGAACGCCCTGCACGAGGGTTCGTGTGGGCCTAACGCGTCGCGTGTGGTCCCACGCCGTAGTCGGAACGCCGTCCAGCGCCATTGGTGTTGACGGTGAGATGCGACGCCACCAGGCGGCCGATGCGGCGGCCGTCGCGCACGGCGTAGTTGGTCCCGCGGTCCTCGGGATAGACCTGCGCCATGCTGGACAGGTACAGCCCTTCCACAGGCGTCTCGGCCGGCGGCACGAGCTGGCTGTAATGCCTGACGACGATCGGCTGAGCGTAGCGCGCACGCCAGACGTGCGATGCCATGATCCAGCTGCGATCGAACGCCGGAAACATGCGCACGAGATGACGCACCGAGTACTCGACCGCGTCCGCGTCGGTCATCCGGTACAGCTCGGCGGAAGTGGGGAGGTACTTGGACAGGTAGACGATGCGGCGGCCGCCGTAGGTGGCGGCGGGCTCGAAGTTCGTGTGCTCGATTACGGCGACGAACGGGAAGCCGGGGTCGTTGACATTCAGCCAGTAGGTGTCCGAGAGGCTACGGTCGAGCTCGAGAACGATGCAGATGTTCGCGAGGTACTCGATCGCGCGAAGGCGGCGTACCCACTCGTCAGGCGCGTGTGGGGCGACGAGGTCGGCAACGATCGGCAGCGCGGGAGTCGCGATGACTGCGTCGGCATCGACCGTTCCGTTCGCGGTCTCGACTGCTACGACGCGCCCGTCGTCGATCACCAATGCCGTGGCCGCGGTCGAGACCTGAATGTCGCCGCCCGCCATTCGCACCGCGCAAGCGAGTCGTTCCGCCAACGCCGCGAAGCCGCCGCGGTAATACGCGAGCACCTCTCTGCCGCTCCGGGCTCGGCTGCCGCCCCGTAGCTTGAGCTTGTTCCAGATCCAGACGGCCGAGACGTCCGACGCGAACGGACCGAACTTGCCCTCCAGTAGCGGCCGCCAGACGACATCGTGGACGCGCTCACCGCCGAGGCGGATCAGCCACTCCTCGGCCGTCTCGTGTTCGAGCACCCGCCAGTTCTTTACCGCGCGGGCGCGCAGGGCGAGAAGGCCGAGCCTGACGCGATCGGCCAGCGAGAGCGGAGTGAACCGCAGCACGTCGGATGGCGAGCTCAATCGGAAGATCCGGTTCGCGACGTACATCCCCGTGCGGGAGGGGCGATAGATGACGTTGTGGCCCTCTCCCAACTCGCGCACGAGGTCGGCGATGTGGACGTCGTTCGTGAACCAGTGATGGTAGAATTTCTCGAGACGCTGCCCGTTGACCTCGAACGAGCCGGCGAGCCCGCCCACCTCGTCGTCGGCCTCCAGGACCGTCACGTCGATCCCGCGACGAACGAGCTCGAAGGCGGCGCTGAGGCCGCCGAATCCGCCACCGATGATGACGGCACGAGGCGCGCGCATGACGCTGCAGGTGGGAGGGAGGCGGGTCGGGTCGGGTGGTGTCTGCGGGTCCGCGTTAGGCCACGGACTCATCCGTGCGTACAACGGCGGACTCGTGGTACCGTGGGAGCTGCGTTTCCGTCTCGCGGAATGGGCGGCGCGGCGCGCCGTCACGCCGGCGCCTCGGCGCGGCGTCCTCTGGAACCGCCCGATGGTCGAACTCGAACGCGGCGTGCTCGACGACGGCGTCGACACTCCGGTCGAATCCGTGAGTTTCCTGCACCACGTAGAGGGGCCGTCGTTTCGCCTCGCCGTAGATGCGTCCCACGTACTCGCCGACAACGCCGAGGGAGAGCAGTTGTATGCCGCCAACGAAGAGCACGGCCATGACGACCGCCGTCCACCCACCGATGAGCGCGCCCGTGGCGGCTCCCATGACGAGCGCGTAGACGATAGCGACGAGCGCCACGCCCGAGACCACGACGCCTGTCCAGGTCACGGCACGCAGCGGGGCACGCGAGAACGAGGTGACGCCATCGAGTGCGAAGCGCACCATTGCGAGGAGCGGGTACTTGCTGCGTCCAGCGAACCGTGCGGCGCGCCGGTAGGGCACGGCGACCTGCTTGAATCCCGCCCACGCGACCATACCGCGCACGAAGCGATCGCGCTCAGGCATCGCCCGGAGCGCATCGACAACCGCGCGGTCCACGAGCCTGAAGTCGCCAGTGTCGAGGGGAATGTCGGTGTCGCTCAGTCGGTTGAGCAGGCGATAGAACGCCTTGGCGGTAACGAGCTTGAGTGGTGTCTCACCGTCCCGGTCGGTGCGAACGCCGTAGGCGACCTGATAGCCGTCACGCCACCGCGCGACCATGGTCTCGATCACCTCGGGCGGGTCCTGTAGGTCGGCGTCGATGATGACGACGGCGTCGCCGCTCGCGTGCTCGAGACCGGCTGTCACGGCTGTCTGGTGCCCGAAGTTTCGTGAGAACCGGATGACCCGAACGTGCGAGTCGAGCGCGACGAGCTCGTCGAGGAGGCGTGCGGTCGCGTCGCGGCTACCGTCGTCGACGTAGATGAGCTCGAAGTCCAGGTCGCCGAGCCGGCTCAGTACGGCCGTGAGGCGGCTGTGCGTTTCCCACAGCACTTCGGCCTCGTTGTAACACGGGACGACGACGGACAGCAGCGGATTCATGCAACTGACTCTCGACTGAGCGGATTTGCGGAAGCCCGGGTACCGGCACGCGGCTGACGCGCACTGGAAATACCTCGGTCGACATTGGGCTTACGATGCGCTCACGGTCGTGGCCGTCCGGCAGCGCGCTGCCGGGTGGACTGCATGGGGCGCGCCGCGGCGTGGCGCGCTGCCCGGCGAAGCGGTGAACGGTGTGCGCCAGCGAGCAGAGCTCGGTCCGCGAGCGGTCACAATCGCCTCACGGATGTGTCCATCCAGGGTGAAGCGTCGTGCAATGCACGCGGACTCTCACCTGGAGGACATCATGGCAGGCACAACCCCGCATCCGATCCTGCATTCGACCGTCTTGCGCACCGATACGCAAACCGCAACCCTGGCGGCACCGCCCCACGACGTGTTCGAGTTCGTCGCGGATCCCGAGAACCTTCCACGGTGGGCGGTCGGGTTCTGCCGTTCCATTCGGAGAGATGAGACGTCGGCTGACCACTGGGTCGTGACGACCGGTACCGGAGACATCATCGTGCGCTACGTGACCGACCGCGCGGCCGGAGTCATCGATTTTCATCTTTCCCTCGCGCCGGGGTTTGAATCCGTCGCGTACTCGCGCGTCGTACCGAATGCGGACGGCGCCGAATACATCTTCACTCAACTTCAGCCCCCCGGAATGCCCGACGAGGTGTTCGAGGCGCAGGTCGAAGCGTTGCGCGAGGAGCTGATCGTGCTACAGGCGCTGGTTCGTGCACGCCTGGCGTGCGGCACATGAGGGCGCTGCCGCACGAGCTCGACGGCCTTGCGGTCCGGGCGCGGGATGGTGACGGCGCGGCGCTGACCGCGTTGGTCGAAGGCATTCAGGACAGCGTCTACCGGCTGTCGCTCCGGATGCTGTGGCATCCGCAGGACGCGGAGGACGCGGCGCAGGACATCCTCTTCAAGATCGTGACGAGCATCTCGACGTTTCGTGGCGAGAGCTCGTTCCGTACGTGGGCGCTCCGCGTGGCCAGCAACCACCTA
>DASURJ010000428.1:0-3284 GCA_036280115.1 Gemmatimonadaceae bacterium | reverse complement strand
TCGACTCTGACCCCGATTAACGCCTTCGTCGTTTTCGTCGCCGTTTCGGCCCTGAACCGAATCGCGCGAAGCCAGCCTCGCCGTATCAACGCGCTTCCGGGATAGATCACACGCCAGTAGATGCCGAACCGCCGACGCGATGCCTCATCGGTCGCGTGGACGCGAGTCTCCGTGGAGAGCATCACGCCGCCTGACGGGTGGGGTGTGATGAGGAAGTTCATGGTGGCCGTCGCGAACCCGGGGGTGCGGAGCGCCTTGTATGCGTCGGGAGTCGGCGCGTCGGACCGCACCCACCCGTCGGGCGCCAGGACTACCGTGCCGATGACAACCTCGCGCGGCGAATCATCCGCGAGAGGTAGAAATCCCGTACGCGTGGCCACATCGAGGATCGCGGTGTCGTCCGGGACATTCAGGATGTTCTCCGGCCCCGACCGCCCGAAGCGGCGAACCCAAGTGAAAAGCTGAAACACCGGGATCTCGCCAGCCGTCACATCCCGTATCGCACGATGAACGCCCTCCGGCGACGCCATGACCCGTGTGGAATGGAACTCCACGAACTGATACACGGGCGCAAACTCGTCGAGGCGCGTCACGCGTTGGGGCACGCGCCGTTCGGGCGCGGGCGACAGAAGTCCGATTACCGCCAGTGTGAGGCCAGCGAGCGCCAGCGAGGCTCCGCGGGCTCTCGTCAGGCGCAGGCTTCTGATTGGCCTGAGCATCGCCAGCAGCCCGATGAACGCCGCGACGAGCCCCGCGTAGAAAACGGTGCTCGCAATCACGGCGGTACGCGGATCACCCGCCGCCTCGCTCGACGCATCAGTCCTGCGTGACGCCGCGCGGTTCCGGCTTCGCCTTGCGCGGCAACTTCTCGTCGCGCTGCGCGGCCATGAACGCGAACGCGGCCGCAACCGTCGCCTGCTGAACCAGGTCCTCGCGCTGGACGCGGTCCACGAAGTCCATGTTCGAGTGGTGCGTACGAGAGTTGTACTCGAGCCGTTCCTGTACGAACTGAAAGCCCGGCAGCCCAACCGCCTCGAACGGCGCGTGGTCGGTGGAGCCAACCATGCGTGGGCCCAGGATCTCCACGCCGAGGTCCTCGAGTGGCTCGATCCACTGCTCGAACACGTGCCTAACGCCGAGGTTGCCCTGGTACCAGATGCCGCGGATTTTCCCCGTGCCGTTGTCCAGGTTGAAGTACGCCGAGAGCTTGTCGTACTCGGGCCTGGTCTGCATGGTAGCGGGGTCGGCGAAGTGCTGGCGCACGTACGCCCGCGACCCGATGAGCCCCTGCTCTTCCGCGCCCCAGAGCGCCACGCGGATCGTGCGCCGAGGCCGCACGCCGGCGGCTTTGAGGATGCGCATGGCTTCCATCATCGCGACGCTGCCTGTGGCGTTGTCGGTCGCCCCGGTCGCCCCGTGGTGCGAGTCGAAGTGGGCGCCGAGCATGACGACTTCGTCTTTGAGTCGCGGGTCGGTGCCCGGAATCTCAGCGACGATGTTGAAGCCGCCCTGTCCGGCCGGCTCGTCGAGGAACCGCGTCTCGACGTGCAGTTCCATTTTCACCGGGACGTTGCGCTCGAGGATACGCACCATGCGGTTGTAGTGCTCGACGGCGGCGACGATGCTCGGCAGCCCCTTGCCGGCGTTCTCGTCGCGAGGACCGCCCGAGCCCACAAAGATCGTTCCACCGTCCACACGCTGTGTGCGCCACGAGAGGTCGCTGCCACCGGCGCTCTCGTCGCTGTCGCTTCCCCGGTCGATGAGCGCGAGCGCGCCCTCGGCCTGATAGAACTGCGCGACTCGCTGCGCGAATTGTTGACCTTGGCCGCCCCCGCCCCGGCCCCCGCCCGCGCCGCCGCGCGCAGGCGGCACCGGCGTCGATTGCGCCTCGGCAACGTCGTCCTCGTTCATGTGCAGGACGATGCGCCCGTCGAGCATGCGGACCGCGCGCGCCGGCTGCGTGAGCACGATCTTCCCTCGGAGCTTGCTGCGGTATTTCTCGAAATCCGCCGGTGTGCTGATGGGCGCGAGGACTACGTCGGCCTGAACCGTTCCGTTCGTCCCGGGCGTCCACGACTTGGGCATGCCGATGATCGGCATGACCTGTGGTTCGATCATGTGCGCGTGGAAGCGGACGAGCTCCCATCCCTTGCCGAAGGCGAACGGCTCCTCGTGCACGTTCGTGAGTCCCCATTCGCCCATCTTCCGCTTCGCCCAGTCGGCGGCCCGCCGGATGCCCGTGCTTCCGGTGAGTCGTGGTCCGTATACGTCCGCGAGCCAGGACATGTGCTCCATGGCCTGGGAGCGCTGGAGTCCCTCGTCGCGAATGCGCGCGAGCGTGGCGTAATCGATCTTCTCCCCGGCGGGCGTGGTCGTCTGCGCGGACGCACCGCCGAGCGCGATGAGGGAGAGCGTGGCAACTCGGGCTGCCGATGTACGGAAGCGACGCATCGTGTGTCCGTGGAAAAGGTCAAAATGCTTCGGACCGGGCGTGACTCACGCGCTCGAGCCCGTTGCCTTCGGAAAAGTTTCTCGGTTGACGCACGCATTCGCCAGGTGAATGTTGCGTGCGCGTCCGAAGGAACGGTCAATCTCGGGCGTGCCGCTCTTCGGTGGGACGCCAGCGAGGAGCAATCTGTCGAGTGTTCGACAGCGACAGATCGGTCGCGGGGTCGCTGGCCGCGGCTGCAGCTTCGACGAATTCGGAAGCACCTGGACGGAGACCGTAAACGGCCAGGATAAGGGAAGTCGATCGGGCCAGGCGAAAGCGTGGCGTCGAACCCAAGCTGATCGAATCCCGCCAGCGGATAGAGTGCCCTTCGAATCGCGGTTCGCCGCGGAGCGAAGGGCATTCTTGCATCGGGATCGGGAATCGGGAATCGGGAATCGGGAATCGCAGAGGACGACGGGAATCCAGCCGGGAAACCGGAAGCGCGTGCGACGAGTGGCGCGGCGTCTGCGGTCGGTCGCCCCTTCCCGAGCGAAGGCGCACGGAATTGCGACTGACACCTTGACGTTGGAGGTAACCGTGGCTGACGAATCCATCCGCAACAAACGCGTCGCGATTCTCGCGACTGACGGCTTCGAGCAGGTCGAGCTCATGGAACCCCGCAAAGCGCTCGACGAATCGGGCGCGCGAACGTCCATCGTTTCGCCGAAAGGCGGGCGCATCAAAGGGTGGGACCACGACCATTGGGGAGAGGAAGTATCGGTGGACGTGGAGCTGGCCAACGCGCGGGCCGAGGACTTCGACGCACTCATGCTTCCCGGCGGCGTGATGAATC
>DASURJ010000427.1:0-3540 GCA_036280115.1 Gemmatimonadaceae bacterium | reverse complement strand
TTCTGTGCGGCCATCGCGCCCGAGGCAATGGCCATGGACGGTCATGGGAAAGCCTACCCCCGATCGGAGATCGTCAACTGGTGCTCGGCGGACGGCGAGTTCGTGCGGCAGTGTCCGACCGAGGCCATCGCGGCGTCACGCATCGTTCCGGGTGCGGACCAGCCGATCGCGCAGAAGGAAGTCGCCTAACGACGCGCTACCGCGCTCCGGGCGATGTGCTCGTAGGCGTCGACCGCGGCACGAAGCTCGGCGATCTCGATGAACTCGTGGTCCGTATGTGCCACGTGGACGGAGCCCGGGCCGAAGAGGTACGGCTCGCCCCATTGGGTGAGCGCGGGGATGTCGGTGGCGAACGCGACGACTGACGTCGCGACCCCCGGCACCGTGTTGAGATGGACCGGCGGTACCGACACCCCGACGTCCACCCGAGCGCGATCGCCCACCCACTCGCGCACGCGCGCCACCACGTCCTCCGCCGGACCCACCAGGCGTGCCATGATCCGCGCCTCGGCGGACGGCGCGACGACATTGTCGGCCACGCCCCCGGAAAGCCTGCCGATGTTGACCGTCGTGTCGCCAAGCACCGGGTCGCGCGGGAGTTGCAGCGTCTCGAGCTCGGCGAGAAGGCGAACGAGGTCGAGGGTCGCCGATTTGCCCAGGTGCGGGTACGCCGAGTGGGCGGCTCGTCCCGACGTGCTGAGCGTCATGCGCACTGCCCCTTTGGTGCCAACGGCGAGAGTACTCTCCGTCGGTTCGCCGTTGATGAGCGCCTGGCTCGTGGCCGGAACGAGACCGCGACGGTGCGCCTCGTTGGCCGCGTGCGCCCCGTCGTGACACGTCTCTTCGCCGACCACGAAGAGGAGCGCGGCATCGAGCCCCGTGTCGCGCAGTCGCTCCGCGGCACAGATCATCGCGGCGGCGATGCCCTTGGCGTCACACGCCCCTCGCCCCCTGAGCGTCGTGTCCGTTCGATCCGGCGCGATGAACGGCGGCACCGTGTCGAGGTGGGTCGAGAGCGTCACGAGCGGCGTGTCGGACGACGTCGCGAGGAGATCGTCGCGCCCCGGTGTGACCGGGATGCGCGCCGTCCGCCATCCTCGTCCGGCGAGCAGCCGGTCGGCGAACGCGATGACGTCGCCCTCGCGCCCGCTGGTCGAATCGACTTGCATGAGGTCGAACGCGACCTGAACGACGTCGAGAGGTGCTCGCATGGCCGACAAAGCTATCGACCTGCGAGCGTCCTCGCGCCAGGCAGCGGCTGCCCGATCGCTCACCGGAGCCACCGCTCCGCGAGTTGGACCATCCGCTCATCCCGCTCCTTCCGCGCCGCCGAGAGAATCCGCTCGACGTGCGGACGGAGGCGGGGCTCGCCCCAGTAGTAACCGGTTGCCTGTTCGGCGCTTCCCGTATCCCCCTCGCGAGCCGCCTCGAGGATGGCTTTCGCAGCCGCCGCGTCGAACCCGGGGTCATCGGGCTCCGGCAGAATGAATCGTCGGCCGGACGGCCGGTCGCCTGAATCCTCGTGCACGAACGCTCTCGACATCGCTCCTCCCTGCCCCAGCTCGATTAGCTCGATTCGGGCTCACCTGTTCCGCGCCCCTGGAGGCGCACGATAGCCGCACCCGGGCGATGCCCGGGCGATGCCGGGCCTGGTGCGGCGACAAGAAACCTCGTTCCCGGTGATGCGGCGCACGGCCGTTAGGCAACGCGACGCGTCGGTCGGGACGCATGTGGTTGCGTTACGTCGGAGCAACCACAGCTGTCCAGCGAATGCGGAGTCGGTACAGCCGTCTTTCGCGCGCCATATCGACGCTCGCGAGCCGTGGTGGCGCAACCCCGTTCCGTCCTATGCGCCTGCTGGCTCGACGCACCGTCATCCCCCTCCTCCTGGCCGCGGCACTTGTCGTGCCGGCGCGCGCGTCCGGGGCGCAGAGACTCGAGCGCGACCGCACCGTGCACGCCCGTTACCTCGCGCTGAACGTCGCCCTTGGCGCCGGCGTGGCGGCCGCGCGCGCAATGGTCGCGGGGACGCCAGTGCGGACCGCGCTCAGGCGCGGTCTCGTTGGCGGATCGCTCGTGAGCGCCGGGATGGAGCTCGTCGGGACCGAGTCGGCGAACGCCAGGCTGATAGGGCTTCAGCTCGCGGCGGTGGGTGCGAGCGTCGCGCGAAACGCCGACGCCGGGGCTCCGCTGTTCTCGGACGTAACGCTGCCTGTCTATCCGTTCTATGTGCGTATTCGGCCCGGAGCGCCCGACCCGGTGACGGCTCGGCTGTCGGTGCTCAGCGCCGTCCGTCTCGCGTCGGTGTTCGCGCGTCCGGACGACCCGAGCGTCGATTGGCGCGCGACACTCGCGACGGGAGCGCCGGTGTTCGCGTCGAAGCGGTGGCGGCTCGAGTCCAGGTCGTGCCCGCCGCCGTGCGCGGGATCGTTCGCCCAACATAACGCGGGCGTGATCGTCTACTCGGCGAGCGCGGGTACCGATTACGACCTGCAGCGGACGCTCGCGCACGAGAGCATGCACGTTCTCCAGCACACGCGCGACGTCATCTTTCACGCGATTCCCGCGAGCGATGCCCTCCTCTCCCGCGCAGGGCGGCCCGGGCGCGTCCTGTCGCGGTTTCTCGTCGCGGACTTTCTCCTGCCCATGCGCTTCCTCGACGTGGCCGAGTCGCGCCTCCGCGACTCGCGGCCTCGCGATTCGTGGTACGAGGTCGAGGCGCGTGCGTTCGCACCCGGGGGCGAGCTCTTTCCCTGACCCGTGATCGCGCAATCGGCGAAATCGCGAAATCGGGGTCAGATTCGAATTTCATCGTTTTCTTGCGTGCCGGAAGCGTTCGAGCGCTGACTGCTCATCCGCCACTCCGCAGCAGTTCCTCGACGGCGCACCGTTCCTGTTGCCGCGTCCGCCGTTGCTGCGCTCGTCCTTGCCGCGTCCTCCGCGCCCTGCTCGATGGCGGGCAGGGACCGACCAGCACTGACCGGTATCGGACTGACGCGGATTACGCGGACGGAGCGAACTCGGAAACGGCGGCGGAAGCCCAACCGCCGGGTCGGCCGCGCCGGCGTCATAGGCATCCAGAACGGAGGGGGAGAACAGATGAGGGGATGAGGACACCGTGCCACGTGCGTGAGAGCTCCTCTCGACGGAACGTGACTGAGGGGAACGGCGCATTGCGGACGCCGCCGACCCCTGCGAGCAGTTCCCACTCGGTCAGGCCCCGGCGCGAGGGCGCTCGAGTGTTGAGGAGCGATCCCGCTCATCCCCTCATTCCGTCATCCGTTTCCCCGCTTCTGGATGCCTGCCCCCCACAAGGAGGGCGGCGCGTGCTCGATGCCGGGCTCGCGACCCCGCGCGCTCAATGCCTCGCCTCGGCAACCGGTCACTCCTGACCCGCGTTCGAACGATGCGTTAGGACTCTGACCCCAAACGGATCGTTTGGTTGCGTCTCGCGACATCCGCGTCGCAGGAAACGCTCCCGACCCCGGCACGACCTTGTAGATTGCGGTTAGCCTGTCGTGCGTCCGTGAGACTGCGCGG
>DASURJ010000426.1:0-5451 GCA_036280115.1 Gemmatimonadaceae bacterium | reverse complement strand
TCGGTTGGGAGATGGTCGGGGTGACCCGGAAACTTACCGAATGGAAGGGCGGGAGGGATGACGCATGACCCGTGACCGCGCGGAGATCGTCCGGCGGGCGTACGCCGCGTTCCGGGCGGACCTGGACGGCACCCCGCCGATCACGTTGCGCGGCGGGGATCGGCTCGACAGCTACGCCGAGCCGCCATCATTCGATCCTGAGCTCGACGAGCCGACGGATGCGTACCTCGAGACGTTCGCGTTCAACGGGCTCAACTTCCTCGACCCGCCGTCGTGGCGGCACTACCTCCCGTCGCTCATCGACTACGCGCTCCGGAACATCGCGAGCAACGCGCCGGGCACGATGGCGATCGACGGTCTGCTCTGGTCCCTCCGGCCGCCCGATCGAGATCCCCCGCGACTCGCTTCACTCACGCCGGAGCAGGAGCAGGTGATCGTCGCGGCGCTCGACGAGCTCGCGTTCGCGGAGGATTCCGTGTACAAGGACGATGCGCTGCAGGTGCTGGAGGAGTGGTGGATTCCCGGCGCGCTGTATCGTCCGAAACGCGGAGCCGAGTGATCGGTTGGCATTCCGAGCGGAGCGCGCGCGTCGCGACGCCCCTAACGACGCCGCGGCCAGACCGATCGCCAGCTGTCGCGGTTCGCGAGCCCGGCGACGCCACCGACCACCGTTCCCCCGACAGTCAACAGGTAGCCGAAGGGGATGGCCACCAACGGCGAGGTCGGCCTGCCGCTGGGCCGCGAGCGGCGTCGCCCCAACCACCGATGAGACTACGAGGACGAGGAGCGCCACGATCGGACGCGGCAACGCGCGACGGTAAACCCGTGCTCGAGGGCGTTCCATACGTCCGATGACATAAGCAGTGGCGCAGCGCTACCGCAACCACGGTCTCTTGACCGTGTAGACCGGGATGGCAGTGATGCCGGCGCGCTGAATGGAGATGAGCCGCCGCTTGCTCAACCACTGCAACGCTTCCTGCACCGACCGCTTCGAGAGGCCGGTGCCTGACGAGAGGTCGAACAGGCTGATCTGCACGGTTTCGTTGCCGGCGCCGTGCGTGTGCCGCGACAGGTAGAGATACACGAGGAAGGCCGATGGCTGACGGTCGTGGCCGACGAGATCGGCCATGAGTGTGTCAACGACGTAGGCGTCTACTTCGATCCGTGTCATGTGGCGGCCGTGAGTGCTCGCGAATGACTATGGCAATGGTTGCCATAGTAACGATTTCACGGCTTGCGAGGCCAGGCCGCTCATGGAGTATTGCGTCCGCGCGAACCACTACGACGCCAACCCGCGAGGACACGATGATCAAAGCCATCAAGTTCGTCGGCGTACCGGTCTCCGATCAGCAGCGAGCGCTCGAGTTCTACACGAACACACTCGGGTTCCGCGTCGTCACCGACCAGCCGTTCGACGACAACCAGCGATGGATCGAGCTCGGGATCGGTCGATCGAGCTCGGGGATCTCGCTCTTCACTCCGCCGGGTCAGGAGAACCGCATCGGCACGTTCACCGGCATTTCGTTCGTTGCGGATGATGTGAAGGCCACGCACCGCGAGCTGGCGGCGAAGGGCGTCAAGTTCATCCAGGAGCCGCAAGAGGCCGACTGGGGCACAGCCGCCATCTTCGCTGACCCCGATGGCAATCAGTTCGTGCTCGGGTCGCCGTAGTGGGGATGGGAATCGCGAATCGGAGTGCCTACCGCTCCACTTCAACGCGCGCGATGCGGCCACCGACGTCGACGATCCGCACCCGCGCTCCGTTCGTGAGCCCGCCGGTTCCCGGTGCCGACCGCCGGTACCCCACCGAGAGCGGCGAGCGGTCGTAGCGATACCAGTGCGCGACCTCGCCGCTCTCGACCACCCAACTCGCCCCCGCCGGGTCGAGTGAGCCACCGCGCGGCCGGTCGTGCACGATGCCTTCGAAGCTCACGTAGACCCCCGTGCCGCTCAGCGCTCGTCGAAGCTGCGCGTGCTGCGCGTAGAGTCCGCCTCCCAAGAGGAGCGCCCACGCCGCGCCAAACACGACGGCACTCGTCGCGACCGTGCGAACGACGGGGCTCCCAGTCGCACGGCGACGCGCGTACGCGCCGAGGCCCGCGCCGAGTGCCGCGACGGCAACGCCCAGTGTCGCGACCGGCCAGCCCGGGAACACGAGACGCGCGGCGTCGTACACGACTTCGTAAGCGGGAGCGGAGATCACGGGCGCGATGGGACAGAGGTTCCTTCAACCTGCACCGCTCGCTCGCGAAGGTGAAGTGGATGCACCAGGGGCGACGGCCTATCTTCACCGGCAACTCATCCGCGCCACCACCGTGCCTGCTCGCTCGTCCCTCGCGCTCTCGCTGGGTCTCGTACTCGCCATCGCCTCAGCGGCGTCGGCACAGGCCGACCTCCCGCGCTACCGAAACGCCGGCCTGCCAACCGCAGAGCGCGTGCGAGACTTGTTAGGACGCATGACGCTCGACGAGAAGTTCTGGCAGCTGTTCATGATTCCCGGGGACCTCGACGACCCGTCACACGACTACTCGCACGGCGCTTTCGGTCTGCAGATCTCCGCGGTCCCGGATTCCGCGTCCCGTCCGGGTGCGGCACCGATGACACCGGGGGCCGCCGCGCGACGCCACGCCGAGCGGATCAATGCCATCCAGCGATATTTCGTCGAGCGTACGCGGCTGGGCGTTCCGATCATTCCGTTCGAGGAAGCGCTGCACGGCTTCGTGCGTGACGGTGGGACAATGTTTCCGCAGGCCATCGCGCTCGCGGCGACGTGGGACACGGCCCTCATGTCGCGCGTCGCCGGCGCGATCGCACGGGAGACGCGGGCGAGAGGCGTTAGGCAGGCGCTGTCGCCCGTCGTGAACATCGCGAACGACGTTCGCTGGGGCCGAGTGGAAGAGACGTACGGCGAGGACCCGTTTCTCGCGGGCGAGATGGGTCGCGCATTCGTGACACAGCTCGAGCGGGCCGGGGTCGTCGCCACGCCGAAGCACTTCGTCGCGAACGTCGGCGAGGGCGGGCGTGACAGCTATCCGATCGAGGCGAGCGATCGGCAACTGGAGGAGCTGTTCTACCCGCCGTTCGAGGTGGCTGTCCGCGAGGCGGGTGCTCGGTCGGTCATGACGGCGTACAACTCGGTGGACGGATCGCCGGCGACGCAGAGCCGGAAGCTCCTCGACGAGAAGCTCAAGGGTGACTGGGGGTTCGGCGGCTTCGTCATTTCGGACGCAGCGGCCACCGGAGGCGCGACGGTGCTGCACCACACCGAGCCGAATACACCGGTCGCCGCACAGCACGCGCTCGAGGCGGGGCTCGACGTCATCTTCCAGTCGTCGTGGCCGCAGCATCGACCGTACCTCGAGGCGTTCCGCCGCGGTCTCATCGCTATGTCCATCATCGACTCGGCGGTCGCGCGCGTGCTGCGCGTGAAGTTCGATCTCGGGTTGTTCGAGCGTCCGTATGTGAGCGCGGATAGTGCCGCGCTGTGGAACGGCCATGCGGATCACCGTGCGCTCGCGCTCGAGGCGGCGCGCGCATCGATCGTGCTGTTGAAGAATGACGTGCTGCCGCTATCCCCGCGGACCCGGTCCATAGCGGTGATCGGTGTCGACGCTACCGAAGCCCGACTCGGCGGCTACAGCGGACCGGGGAACGCGAAGGTCTCCATCCGCGACGGAATTCGTGCCGCCGTCGAGCGTGGTGGCGTCGTTCGCTACGCCCCCGGACCGGGGCGAGTCGTGCGCCGCTATGTGGTCGTCCCCGGCGAACGCCTCTCGAGCATCGTAGAAGGACGGACGGTGAACGGCCTCCAGGCGGAGTACTTCGACAACAATCGTCTGGAAGGCGAGCCGCGCGTGCGTCGGACCGACCCGCGCGTGGACTTCGGCTGGACGCTCAACTCCCCCGCGCGGGAGATCCCGTTCGACTGGTATTCTGTCCGCTGGACCGGCTCGATCGTCGCGCCGGCAGGCGGCGTTAGGCGCGTCGGAGTCGAAGGGAACGACGGCTACCGGCTGTGGCTCGATGGCCAGCTCGTCATCGACAACTGGCGCAAGCAGTCATACGGCACGCGCTTCGCGGCGGTATCCTGGCGTCCCGGCACGAAGCACGACCTCCGGCTCGAGTACTTCGAGAGCACGGGCAATGCGCGCCTGAAGCTCGTGTGGGACGCCGGCGTGCGCGATGACTCACAGGCGAAGATCGACAGCGCGGTTCGCATTGCTCGACGAAGCGATGTCGCGATCGTCGTCGCCGGGCTCGAGGAGGGGGAGTTCCGCGACCGGTCGTCGCTCGCTCTGCCGGGGCGCCAGGAGGACCTCATTCGTGCCGTGGCGGCAACCGGTACGCCGACCGTGGTCGTGATCGTCGGCGGCAGCGCGGTGACCATGTCACGGTGGCTCGATGACGTCGATGCGGTGCTCCACACCTGGTACCCGGGCGAGGTCGGCGGCACCGCCGTCGCCGACGTGCTGTTCGGCACCTACAACCCTGCCGGCCGTCTGCCCATCACGTTCCCGATGGCCGAAGGGCAGCTACCGTTGCGCTACAATCACAAGCCGACCGGTCGCGGCGATGATTATCTCGACCTCACGGGGCAGCCGCTGTTCCCGTTCGGGTTTGGCTTGAGCTACGCGGCGTTCGAGTACTCCGGGCTCGCGATCGACCCGCCATCGTCAGGCGCGTCGGGCACGGTCCGGATTCGCTGCACGGTCAGAAACGTGAGCGACGTGCCGGGCGACGAAGTGGTACAGCTCTACGTGCGCGACGTGCTCGCGTCGGTGGCCCGTCCGATCATGGAGCTGAAGGGATTCCAGCGCGTCCACCTGGCGCCCGGCGAGGCGAAAGACGTTACCATCGAGTTGCCCGTCGAGCGCCTGCGGTTCCTCGACCGTGACATGCGGTGGCTCGTGGAGCCGGGCACATACCGTATAATGGTAGGTAGCTCGTCCAAGGACATTCGCCTGAGAGGAGAGCTCACCGTCCAGTGACTCGACATCGCGATTCGCTTTGGTACCCGGCAATCACCCGCCGTGCATTCGTCACCTCGACGGCCTCGGCGGTGTCCGCCGTGGCGTTAGGCATCGTGCCGCCCGTGCAGTGGCGGCAGCGCCGCCCGGTTCCGTCACCGGCCCAGCTCGCCTGGCAGCGCGACGAGCTCGCCATGTTCCTCCACTTCGGCGTCAACACGTTCACCGACCGTGAGTGGGGCGACGGCAAGGAAAGCCCCAGCATCTTCGACCCATCATCGCTCGACGCAAGACAATGGGCTCGCACGGCGAAGGCCGCCGGCTTCCGGATGATGATTCTCACCGCGAAGCATCACGACGGCTTCTGCCTCTGGCCCTCCGCGACAACGAAGCACACCGTCGCGGCGAGTCCGTTCCGCGGAGGCAACGGCGACGTCGTGGCGGAGTTCGCGCTTGCCTGCCGAATGGAAGGGCTCAAGATCGG
>DASURJ010000425.1:0-4743 GCA_036280115.1 Gemmatimonadaceae bacterium | reverse complement strand
CTCGCCAGCCCCTCGAACTTCGAGCGAACCTCCTTGTCCATCTTCGCCTGCACCGTCGGCATCGCGAGCAACTGCGCGCGATCCGTCCACAGGAGGTTCTTGAGCGTCGCCCACTTCTCGAGGTTGTCCCAGTTCGGCACGATCAACATGACCGGGAACTTGCGCTTGTCACCGATCATCACCGCCTGCGAGACGTACTTGTTCGTCTTCACGGCGTTCTCGATCGGCTGTGGCGCGATGTTCTTACCGCCGGCCGTGACGATGATGTCCTTCTTTCGGTCGGTGATGCGGAGGAACCCGTCCTCGATCACGCCAATGTCGCCGGTCTTGAGCCACCCTTCATCGTCGATCGTCTCACGCGTCGCGTCGGGCTTGTTGTAGTAGCCCTTCATGACGTGCGGGCCCCGTGTGAGGATCTCGCCATCCTCCGCGATCTTCACTTCGACGCCGTCGATCGGCTTGCCGATGGTCCCGATCCGGAAGTTCTCCGGCGTGTTCACGCCAATCACTGGGGACGTCTCGGTGAGCCCGTATCCCTCGAGAATCACGAGCCCGGCCGCATAGAAGAACTTGTTGATCTCCGGCGCGAGCGGCGCGCCGCCGGAAACGAAGTAGCGGAGGCGTCCGCCGGTGCGCGCCTTGAGCTTCGAGAAGACGAGGCGCTGCGCGAGCCGATACTGCAGCGCGAGAAGCCCTGCCGGCTCGCGTCCGGCCAGCTTCTCGTCCGCCCAGCGATCCGCGACGCCACGCGCCCAGAAGAAGATCTGCTTCTTCACCGCGCCGCCCGCGAGCGCGTTCTCGAGCACGCGGGCGTACATCTTCTCGTACAGCCGGGGGACCGAGATCGCGATCGTCGGACGGACCTGCATCATCGCGATCGGCACGAGATCGAACGACTCGACGTAGGCGATGCACGTGCCGGTCGCGAGGAACCAGTAGTCGCCCATCCGCTGGAGGATGTGCGAGAGCGGGAGGAAGCTGAGTGACACGTCGTCACCGCGCATGGTGAGCGCGTTTCGCGTCGCGGCGACGTTCGAGTAGATGTTGTCGTGCGTGAGCATCACGCCCTTCGGCTCCCCGGTCGTGCCTGACGTATAGATCAACGTCGCCAGGTCGTCGGGTTGCACACGCAGGGCGTCGGCGCGGAATGCCGCCGCCCGCTCGGGAGAGTCGATCTCCGCCCCACGCTTCTCGAGCGCCTCGAGCGCCATATCCGCTTGACCCGCGGCCGCCGAGTCGAACACGATCACGGTCTTGAGCGCCGGGAGCTGAGCGCGAATGGCGACGAGCTTCGCCGCCTGTGCCTCGGTCGACACGAAGATCGCGACGGCACCCGAGTCCTTGAGCGGATAGACGAGCTGTTCCGCCGGAAGGCTCGGATAGAGCGGCACGTCGGTGACCCCACTCGTGAGGCAGGCGAAATCCGCAATCGCCCACTCGGGCCGATTCTCCGAGATGATGGCGACCCGATCGCCGCGCTTGATCCCGATCGACTCGAGCCCGAACCGGACGCGGCGGACGCGTTCGAGCAGCACGCGATGCGAGATCGGAACGTACTGCTCGTCGATTCGGACGAGCATCGCGTCGGCCTTGTCGTACCGCTCCACAGCCTCGAACAGCAGCTGGTTCAGCGTACCCGGCGCGGGACGCGGACCGCCGCGGGCGTAGGTCGGTGCCGGCGGGGCGGACGTGCTTGGGCGAGACGTCGGGGTGGTTACTGACATTGGCCGCGCTCGAGCCTCACGACGGTTTGCGCTCGCTTGGGTTCCGTGCCTGGCCGTCGGTCGCGCAGTGTCGCGATGACGATCACCGAGTCCGGCCCGGTCGCGAGCGCCTCACAGTGAACGAGCAACCCTCGCGAGACTACCCCGGCGGAGCTTGTCGTGTCAATGAAGCTGCGTCTGATCCGCCGGAGATCGCGGAAATCCCCGGTGAACGTGTACGCGGCTGTCGTGTCCGTGGGGTCCAACAGCTGGTCGTGGAGCTGAAGCTGGAAGCTCACGAGCCAGTGTCGGGCCGCCGTCGCGGGCGCACCGTCAACGCCGGGCACGAAGACCTTGAACGCGATCGAATCCGGGACGAGAAGACCGCCCGTTGGACGCGTCATCGTGGCGCTGTCCGCGGCAATGGAATCCGCGCGCAGCACGACGAACAGTGAGTCGGGTTGGCTCTGCAGCGTCCCCGTCGTGGCGAAGACCGTGGCAACCGTGTCGGGCCTCCGGGCGCGCGCGTATACCACGCCATCCTCGAACACCTGGAGCACCGTGTCGCGACTCAGGAACTCCATCGGCGCGTCAGGGACAGGCTCGTTCCGGTAGTTCAGCGCCGTCGCGATCAGCGGCTGTACGGCGCCAAGCGAGTCGCGAAGCGAATCGCCCACGACGACCGACGGATACGCCGAGCCTTCGAACCATAACGCCACGACGGCATTGGCGTCCGTCGCGACCTGCGTACAGCCGCTCGACGCGAGTGTTGCCACGACGCCGATCAGACGACGGATCACTCGAACCGCTCGACGAGGGTCGTCGCCAGGTTGACGTACGCCTGCGCCGCGGCGTCCGCTGGCTCGCGCAGAACCACCGGCTGGCCGGCGGCGAACGCGTCGGTGGAGGCGTTGGTTCTCGGGATCACCACGTCGAATACCATGTTCGCCGGCAGATGGGAGCGCACGTACTGCGCCACGCGCTGGCATGCGGGGTTGTCCCGCTCGTACATCGTGAGAAGGATCCCGTCGAGCGTGAGCTCCTCGTTCTTCGCCACGATGTCCTGTATGCCACGGAGGATCTGTGGCGTGGTCTGCAGGGCGAGGGGCTCGCACTGGAGCGGGACGATGACGTGCTGGCTCGCCTCGAGAACCCGGTGGACGATCGGACCGAGTCCCGGAGGTGTATCCACGATGACGACGTGACACCGCTCTCTCGCCGCCGTCAGGAGGTCCTTCAGGAGGTCTGTCTCCGCGACGAGCGCCTGGTACGTGCCGTGATCGGCGGCGTCGCTCACCGAACCGGCGAGCATCACGCGCAGCCAGGGCAGTGCGGTGGGGAGGATGACCTCGCGAAGCGCGCGTGCGCCGTTCAGGTAGTCGGAGAAGCCGTGCGTGGGGTGCCCGCGTTTGAGGCCGACGCCGTAGCGCACCGCGCCCTGCGGATCGACATCGACGACGAGCGTCTTGAGCCCTCGGCGCGCGAACGCGGCAGCGAGGTTGACGGAGGTCGTCGTCTTCCCCACGCCGCCCTTTTGACTCACGACCGCGAGCACGCGCCCCACCGCTATGGCTCGGTCAGTTCGCTCGCTGCGCGTGGCTCGAGCCCCGAGCGAATATCATCGAGCGTTTGGCGGGCGTGGCGAACCCATCGTTCCGCCTCGGCGCCGGACGGAGGCTGTTTGAGAAACGCCTCGAGATGCTGGGCCGCGCCATCGCCGTCACCGCGCTTGAGGAGCAGAAACGCGAGCCCATAGTGAGCACCCGACAGCTTCGGCTCGAGCTCCAGCGCTTTCCGGTAGCAGCGGACTGCCTCGTCGTGTCGCCCGGTCTTTGAGAACGCGATCGCCATGTTCTGCAGCACGCGATGGTCGTCCGGCTTGTCGCGCAGGGCGAGCCGATACGACGTCAGCGCGGCATCGTAGTCGCCCTGTCGCTCGAGCATAAGCGCTTCGTTGAGGTAATCGAGGCGCTGCGGTTTGATCTCACGCGGGGACTTGCCGCCGAAGACACGGCTCCACCAGGACATGCAGTCGGGATCGGCTATTGATGAGCGAAACCGGCGCGAGGTGCGCCCTGGCGAGGGGGGCGCGCGGCCGAGTCCAGAGCCGCAAAGCTATTACGCGGGGGGAAGGGGAGCAACGGAACAGGGAACCGGGAACCCGAACGGGGAACCGGGGAACGGCAACCAGCGCAGCAACCAGCGCTGGTTGCTGTTAGCTGGTGCTGGTAGCTGCAGGGTGTGAAAAGCGACAACCTCGGGAAGCCCCATTGCGATTGGGAGGCCTCCCGAGGGCTCTCGCCTTTCACCCCGCAGCAACCAGTTCCAGCTAACAGCAAACCAGCGTAGTTGTCAGTTCCCGGTTCCCAGTCCCCTATTCCTGTTCCCTGTTCCCACCCTTTCGATCTCGACTACCTTACTGCTCCGGCCATTCCACGGAGCCCCTATGCCGCGCCGTTACGAAGTCGACCCGACGAAGGGCGTGCTCGAAATCGAATGGCCGCTCTTCGGCGAGCTCTCACGCGCGCTCGCGCTCAAGGTCGCGCGCGCGTACGATCCCGAGATCGTCGTTGGCGTCGCGACAGCGGGGGTCGTGCCGGGAGCCGTGGTCGCCGCCATTCTCGACCGCGAGTTTCACTCGATCATGGTCAGTCGCCGCTATCGGGGCGAGACCGTGCGCCAGACGCCAGCTGTCATGGGCGCGGCCCCGATCGAGGTGCGCGGGCATCGCGTCCTGATCGTCGACGAGACGTGCGACTCCGGCGCCACCATGCGCCTGGCCGTATCCGCCATCGTCAATGCCGGCGCCACCGAGGTACGAACGGCGGTCTCGTTCAAGACGGGCGCGTACGAACCGGACTTCTACGCCCTCGCCACGGACAGCATGATCATTCTGCCGTGGGACCGCGAAGTCCTCGTGAACGGAGAGCTGGTGCCCAATCCGATGTATGCGGGAGTCCTGGGACAGGACCGCGAGCCAGGATAATCCAGCCGCCGTTTCTAGCTGATGGCTGATGGCTGATGGCTGATGGCTGCGAGT
>DASURJ010000424.1:0-2851 GCA_036280115.1 Gemmatimonadaceae bacterium | reverse complement strand
TGGCGTGCGGCACAGTACGTGTCTACGCTCGTCACCTCGCGGTGAACGACCGGTCCACCGACCTCCAATCACGCTCTCGGAATGCAGGGTTTCCAGGTCATGAAGCGCGCTGTCGTCTGCGGCGCGGGCGGCTTCATTGCGAGCCACCTCGTTACGCGGCTCAAGCGCGACGGGTACTGGGTACGCGGGGTCGATCTCAAGCGCCCCGAGTTCTCCGAATCCGCTGCGGATGACTTTCTCCTTCTCGACCTTCGCGACGCCGATCAATGTCGCCGCGCCCTCCAGCTGCCTGACGGCGCGCGCGTGGACGAGGTCTACCAACTCGCCGCGGAGATGGGCGGGATGGGATACATCGCGAGCGCCGAGTGCGACATCATGCGGCACAGCGCGCTGATCGATATCAACATGCCCAGGGCCGCCGTCGACGCCGAGGTACCGCGGTACTTCTTCGCGAGCTCGGTGTGCGTCTACCGCGACATGGCGATCGGCGAGCCCGCGCTGACCGAGGACGATGCCTACCCGGCCCAACCGGACAACGAGTATGGTTGGGAGAAGCTCTACGCCGAGCGTGTCGCGCTCGCGCACGGACGAAAGTACGGGATGCAGATTCGCATCGCGCGCTTTCAGAACTGCTACGGGCCCGAAGGCACGTGGACCGGGGGCCGAGAGAAGGCGCCGGCCGCGATCTGTCGAAAGGTGGCCGAAGCGGCCGACGGCGGGACGATCGAGATCTGGGGCGACGGCACGGCGGTGCGCTCGTACACCTACGTCGGCGACCTCGTGGACGGAATCGTCCGGCTCATGCGGTCGGATCTCACCGGTCCGACCAACATCGGGAGCTCGGAGTACGTGAGTGTCCGCGAGCTCGTGAGCACCGTCAGTGAGGTGAGCGGGAAGCGTATCGACGTCCGCACCGTACCGGGGCCCGTCGGGGTGCAATCACGCAACTTCAGTCACGCGCGAATCGAGTCCCTCGGATGGCGCGCGCGAACGTCCCTGCGTGAGGGGATCGCCGTCACCTATCGCTGGATCGAGGAGCAGGTGCGCGCGGCGCGAGCGGGGCGCGCCGCGGCGAGCTGACGCGCCGTTCGCCGTTCGCGCTTCGCCGTTCGCGCTTCGCCGTTCGCGCTTCGCCGTTCGCTCCTCCCCTCACCATCCCCGAATCTTGAGCAGCACCGTCGGCATCGTCTTCAGCATGATCATGATGTCGGCGAACATGCTCTGTGTGCGCAGATACTGGAGGTCGTAGCGCACCTTCTCGCGGACGTCGTCGAGGCAGGAGTCGTAGGCGCGGTTGATCTGCGCCAGCCCGGTGATACCAGGCTTGACGCGGTGCCGCATCGGATACTCAGGTATGTCCTGCCGGAGCCGCGCCACGATGAGTGGCCGCTCGGGACGCGGGCCGACGATGTTCATGTCGCCCTTGACCACGTTGATCAGCTGCGGCAACTCGTCGAGCCGGAACTTCCGGAGTACCCGTCCCACCGGCGTGACGCGAGGATCGTTCACCGTCGCCCACACCGCGCCACCGGGCCCCTCGGCGTTCATGTACATCGAGCGGAACTTGTAGATCGTGAACGCGGCACCGCCCAGGTCCTGCAGGCGGCGCTCGTGCATTGCCAGCGTCCGGCGCCATCGGCGATCGATGCCGACGCGCGTCTGCGTGTAGAAGATCGGCCCTCTCGACGTCAACTTCACGGCGAGGGCGATTGCCAGGAGGAGCGGCGACAGCAGGATGAGGCCGACGAGGGAGATGGCGAGGTTCACCGCGCGATTGAGCCGATCCGACCGTGCCGCCGGGATGATGTTCTCGACCACCACTGCCGTGGCGCCTTCGCGCACGGTTTCGATGTGCCGAGGGCGATCGACGAACCGCCCGGCATCGGCGCCGGGCGCCGCCGGGCGCCGTGCCGGTCGTGCCGGCGGCGTTGGGACTCTGGCGGTCAACTGATCAGCGACCGTCGGAAACGACTCCATGTTCCCTCGTTTGCTTCAAAATGAACGCGTTACCTAACGCGAATGCTCGTACGGGCGAAAGCGCGGCGTGTCGTTCTCATCTGACGAGGAGTGAAACGCTCCATGCCAGTCCCGTGACTATACCGACAACCGTGGCGATCGACTGCCATCTCGATCCCGTCCGGTCTCCGGGAACGACCAGCTCGTCGCCGGGCCGCGCCCCGATATCGTTCAACGTGAGGCCTAGTCGAAACGCCTCCTGCATCGCGTCCCTGCTCACAACAACCGTTCCAGCTCGGCGGATCTCCGACTTGTTCATCTTGGCGTCGTCGCCGGGCCCGCCTGCCTCCATGATCGCGTCAGTAACCAGGAAGTCCATAGGGAACGAATAGAAGCCAGGCTGCCCGACGGACCCGAGGATGGACAGCCGCAAGAGCCCTTGCGCCCGAACCGTCGGATTCCGGAGGTACTTCCCAAGCTCCTTCTGCAGGAACGGCTCGAGCTCCGAGTCGAGTAGGCCGGCGACCGATATGGGCGGGAGGTTCGGCAGGTGGAGTTGCCGATCGGCCCGGACGGTGAAGGTGTCGGTCAGGGACGAGTCGGCGTAGACCGCGAGCAGGATGCGATGCCCGGGTTGAAAGTCTCCCTCCTGAAGCCGCGTACGCATGCGCTTCGCCACCTCCAGCATCCGTTCACGCGTCTTCGCGTCGCGGGTGGCCTTGGCGGAGGTTTCGAGCCTGGTCGCCGCCGCCTCGAGCTCGGTGCGAGACACAGGCTGCCGTGAGGGCGACTGCGCGCTCAACGACGGCGCAGCCACCAGCAACGCCACGGAGGCGAACCGGGCTACACGCGGCAGGCGCGTAAAAAGGTCGGTATGAGCGAGTGATCGCAAAGG
>DASURJ010000423.1:0-3171 GCA_036280115.1 Gemmatimonadaceae bacterium | reverse complement strand
CTCGACTCATCGCGTTAGGCTCCGTACACCAGATTACCGGACACTCACACAGGTCGACTCGAGATGCCAAAAGCGAAAGAGCTCCCGGCGAAACAACGCGAGAGTTTGCTGACCACGTTGAAAGCCCGATTCGAGACCCATCCCGATCGCCACGCAGGCATCGAGTGGACGGCAGTGCAGGCCCGGCTGGAGTCGAACGGCGCCAAACTCTGGTCGCTCAATGAACTGGAGCAGAGTGGTGGCGAACCGGATGTCATAGGCCGGGAGAAGAGCGGCGCCTACATCTTCGTGGATTGTTCGACGCAAAGCCCGAAAGGACGGAGAAGCGTGTGCTACGACCGTGCGGCACTCGACGCGCGGAAGGAGCACAAGCCGAAGGACAGCGCGGTGGACATGGCCGCGCGGTGGGGCGCCGAGCTCCTGACCGAGGAGGAGTACCGGGCACTACAAGAGCTCGGGGCGTTCGACACGACGACGTCCAGTTGGATAAAGACGCCGGCGCGGGTCAGGCAGCTCGGCGGCGCGCTGTTCTGCGACCGCCGTTACGATACGGTCTTCGTGTACCACAACGGCGCCGAGTCGTACTATGCCGCCCGCGGCTTTCGCTGCGTGGTGAAGGCCTGACGTCACCACCCGATCCGATCTCGGTCATCTGGATCGACGAGCTTCAACGGTGGGCCGCGCGTCGACCGGCCACGACTTCTGTGGTCGTCCGTCGCGCAGGCCACCATATCGCTCGTGATGCCCCGGCCGCCGTTGTCGACGCTTTCATCGCCCTCGTGAAGCGGGCCGAATCGAGATGATGCCGGGAGTCCGTCAGCTCGCTGGACAGCATGACGCGCGGCGCTCACCTTCCGGGTGTCATGAGCACGCTGGCGCATCTTCTCGTTGACCTCATGTCGACCGCTCCCGGACTGGTCCCGATCTACCGGGAGCATCTCGCCCTGCACGACGCGCTCCTGCCCGACGTGTTCATGGCGCAGGTCACCGAATGGCTGAGTGGCACGCGCTACACCGCCGATTGGGGGACGATCCCGGGCGGTGCGGGCGGTGAGGAAGCGCGGACCGTCGTCGGCGTGATCGAAACACACCTCACTTCGGGCGACGCCGAGGTGCGCGAGCTGATCTCGTTATCCTTCCTCGACTCGATCGACGCCAGCCCGGCGAACGAGGTTCTTCGACTACACTTCGGACCGTCACTCCGCGCGGAAGCGGCGCGACGGGACGGGTGGCTGGACGGCTGACCCGGATCTTCATCCCCATTACCTCGTAGTCATCGTACGACCCCCGGCGCCATCGGCGCCCCATACCCCTCCGATCCGTGGACGTGTCCGACCTTTCGAACGCGCTCGTCTATTACGTCGTGTTCCTCTTCTCCACGACACTGCACGAGGCCGCTCACGCGTGGGCAGCGGCGCGCGGCGGCGATCTGACCGCGTATCACGGCGGACAGGTCTCGCTCGACCCCACGCCGCACATCCGACGCGAACCGTTCGGGATGGTCATCCTGCCGATCGCGAGCGCGCTGCTCACGGGATGGCCGTTCGGGTATGCGAGCGCACCCTTCGATCCGCAGTGGGCGATGCGTCACCCGAAGCGTGCCGCCCTCATGTCGCTCGCCGGTCCGGCGGCGAACCTGCTGCTCGTCGTGCTCGCTGCGGCGGCGATTCGCGCCGGCATGGCGGCGGACGTCTTCTACGCGCCCGACAGCATTCGTTTCGGCGAGATCACCGACAGCACCTCGGGCGGGTTGTGGTCTGCCGTCGCCGTCATGCTCAGCGTGTTCTTCTCGCTGAACCTGCTGCTCGCGGCCTTCAACCTGCTGCCATTCCCGCCGCTCGACGGGAGTGGCGCCGTGCCCATCCTCCTGAGCGACGACACGGCACGAAAGTACCAGGCGTTCATGTGGAGCAACCGCGCGTTCGGGCTGATCGGGCTCGTGCTCGCGTGGCAGTTCTTCAGGTATGTGTTCGACCCGGTATTCTTCGGGGCCGTGAACTTGCTCTACCCTGGCGTGCGGTACGGTTAACGACTGACGAGCCACGATCATGGGCTGGTTTTCCGACGCCGTCGGCATCGCGAAAGAGCTGTTGAGCACCGAGACGCGCACCATCCGCGGCGTTCGGGTGTCTGTGTACAACACCCGTGCTGATATCGAGACGCATCGCGTCTTCGAGCGGCTCGACGGCGCACTCGGCGTGATCGAGCGGTATCAGCCGCATCGTCTCCGGCGCTTTCGCCGTGACGTCGCGGGGATCGTGGTCAAGCGCTTCCCGTGCCGCGCGGCCTTTTTCGGCGACACGAGGGTCTGTCTCATCGAGCTGACGTTCGCCGGCGCCGGTCAGTTCTCCGATGCGCAGGTGGCCGCCTCGATCGTCCACGAGGGCGTGCACGCGCGACTGCTCACGATGGGGCTCTCCGGCCACCCGGGATGCGAGGCGCGCGAGGAGCGACTCTGCCGCAAGGCCGAGCTCGAGCTCGGGCTCGCCGTCCCCGACGGCCAGGCGGTCGTGGAGCGCGCCCTCGCGTCCCTCACGCTCGAGGACGCCGAGGTGGCGCCTAACGTCGATTGGCGGATTGCACAGCAGCGCGTCGCCGACGCCGACGCCGCGGCGGCACACGAGCGACGCGACCCGGGCGTGTGAGTCGGCGCCTGCGCGGGTGGCGTTATGCAGTCACGATCGGACTGACCCCTGGCGCGATCGGGTGCGCCGGAGAGCGCTCGCCGCGCCCGGATACGGCAGTCCCCAGCGCCGCGGTTGCCGCGACGGCTCCGCTCGCCGATAGCACCACGATCGCGAGCGCGACCGCGACGCTCGCTGCGTTTCTCGAGGCATCCCGCGAGGGATCGACGACGCGATCGGAACTGGCTCGCCTCGGCGCGTGCCCTGGCAGCGACCCGACGTCAGCGGTCGCCGGCCCGATGCTCGCCGCGTACGAGCTCCTTCCGTCACGGGCCCGCGCCGACACTGTGATCGGCCGAGCCGTCGTGACGACGGTCGCCGAGCAGGACGTGGATCGCCGCCATCCCGGATACTTCGTCGCGCGCGTGCGCGTCCGCGCCGATACGCTGGAGTGGGACCTCGTCCCCGCGGGCGACGGCGCGTGGGTGGTATGCCACGGGCTGTCGTTCGGGCTCACGGCGCCGGACAGTCTCACCGAGTGGCGTCC
>DASURJ010000422.1:0-13461 GCA_036280115.1 Gemmatimonadaceae bacterium | reverse complement strand
TCAGTAGCGTTCCAGCTCGGAGCTGCTGCTAGCAGCCTGCCAGCTCCAAGCTGGCCTGCCAGCTCGCAGCCCTCGCGCGCCGGACGTGGCCCCCCTTCCGCACTGGTCCACTGCCGCGCGACTCGTCAGCTTTCCGTGCGTATTCCCTGTCACTCAGGAGCTCACTCCGCCGTGCAAACTCTGGCTCTCCCCGCGTCGCCCGACGCCTTCGCCAGCGCAAGCTGGCCCGACATCGCGCCCTACTTCGAGGACCTGGCCACTCGGCCACTGTCACACGAGAACGTGGAGGAGTGGCTCGCGCAGTGGTCCCGCCTCGAGGAGCTCGTCGATGAGGCTGGCACGCTCGCGATGATCGCCTACACGGGTGACACCGCCGACCCGGACAAGGAGAAGACGCATCTGCGGTTCTCGGCGGAGATCTTCCCGCAGGCGCACGAGCAGAGCGTGCGGCTGGCCAGACGGCTCCTCGAGCTCGGCTACGGGCGTCCGGGGCTCGAGACGACCGTCGCTCGCTTCCGGACCGACGCCGAGATCTTCCGCGAGGAGAACGTGCCGCTCTTCGCCGAGCTCGAGGAACTGAGCGCGCGCTACCAGAAGATCGTCGGCGGCCTGACGGTCGAGTGGGAAGGGGAAACCAAGACGATCCCGCAGCTCCAGCCGTACCTCAAGGAGCGTGATCGCGCCGTGCGCGAGCGTGCCTGGCGTCTTGGTAACGCGGCATACCTCGCGAAGCGCGACGAGCTCGCCGCGCTCTTCGACGAGATGTTCATTGCGCGCACGAAGGTCGCGGGGAACGCCGGCTTTCCGAACTATCAGGAATACGCGTTCAAGTCCAAGCATCGGTTCGATTACACCCCCGCCGATTGTGCGCGCTTTCACGAGGCCGTGGAGCGCACGGTGGTCCCGGCGGCGGAGCGCCAGCTGGTGTACCGGCGCCAGCGGCTTGGCCTCGAACGCGTTAGGCCGTGGGACCTGAGCGTCGAGCTCGAGCGCGTGGAGTCGCTCAAGCCGTTCGACGACGTTCAGACGTTCGTCGACCGGGCAAAGGCCATCTTTCACCGTGTGGATCCCGATCTCGGGCGCGAGTTCGAGCTGATGGCGAACGAGGGGCTGCTCGACCTCGAGAGCCGGAAGGGCAAGGCGCCGGGCGGGTACTGCACGAAGCTCAGCTTCCGCGGCAAGCCGTTCATCTTCATGAACGCGGTTGGCGTCGCGGACGACGTCAACACGCTCGTGCACGAGGCGGGACACTCGTTCCATGACTTCGCGTCGCATCGCCAGCCGCTGATCTGGCAGCGGTCACCAGGACACGAGGCGGCCGAGCTGGCATCGATGAGCATGGAACTGCTCGCTTCCCCCTATCTGCAGAAGCCCGACGGGTACTACGCGCCGGACGAGGCCCGGGCCGCGCAGATCGAGCACCTCGAGGACATCCTCTTCAGCCTTCCCCACATTGCGAGTGTCGACGCCTTCCAGAGCTGGATCTACACGAGCGGTGACGGGCACGACGCGGCCGCGCGTGACCAGGCGTGGCTCGAGATCCGGAGTCGATTCGAGCGCGGGATCGACTGGACGGGCCTCGAGCGCGAGCGCGTGGCTCGATGGTACCGGCAGCTCCACATCTTCGAGTACCCGTTCTACTACATCGAGTACGGCATTGCGCAGATGGGTGCGCTGCAGGTGTGGCGGCACAGCCTGACGGACCAGGCGAAGGCCGTGCGGCGCTACCGGGACGCCCTGCTGCTGGGCGGCACGAAGCCGCTGCCCGAGATCTATGCGGCTGCCGGGGCGCGCCTCGTGTTCGACGAAGCGTCGATGGCAGAGCTCATCGCGCTCGTCGAGAAGCGACTCACGGAGCTCAGGGCCGCCTGACATGTTCCTCAAAGCGTTTCGCAAGGGCTCGTCGCCTAACGGGCCCTCGGGCAGCGTGCAGACGCCAGCGGCGTTCGGCGATCGGGCCGAGGACCGCGAGCGGCTCGACTGGCAGCTCTTCCAGAACGGCGGCGTGGTACTCTACCACAAGCATCAGGTGCTGGCCGAGGACGCCGCGTGGCTCGTGCGCGCCGGCTACGAGCTTCGTGAGCTTGACGCGTACGGGTGGGCGAATGTCGCCGCGTTCCACGAGGACGTGAAGCGCGTGTTCGCATTCCCGGCCCACTACACGAACAATCTCGCGTCACTCGTCGACGCGCTCGCCGAGCTCGAGATCCCGATCGGGGGAGCGGTGGTCGTCCAGATGCGGCGATACGATCGGTTCGTGAAGGTGGACGCACACCTCGCGTGGGCGGTGCTCGACGCGCTCGAAACGACGTCGCGACGACTCCTGCTCACCGGGCGGCGTCTGCTTTCGCTCGTGCAATCCGATGATCCGCGAATCAAGTTCGAGCGCGTCGGCGCCATGCCCGTGAACTGGAACCCGCGCGAGTGGCTCGACTCCGATCGCGGAGTGAAAGGGGCGCCACAGCATCCCTAACGCCGCTGCGGCGTACGCGGTCGCGCCGGCAACCGGCCGGTCACTCGCTGCGCGACCGGGCGCTCGGACCGGGTCCATCGAGCATCGACCGAGCCCACCGGCAGAGCTCGCTGTTCGGCCCCGCACACGTTCTTCGCGCCCCAACCGTTGTGCGCCGTGGTCCCAGACCACACCTTATCGTTGGGAACGGGTGGTAACAAATGGCGACTTCCACCCAAATGCGAGGGCGTGACTTTCAAGTATCGTCACGGGAACTCTAGCCAGAACGCCGGCGCCGTCCGCGCGGCGCCAGGGTCGCGGGATCGCGCGCGTCGCACCGCGCGGCCAGCCCGTCTCGTTCCCTTCCCCGTAGTAGGATACGACCCGGGGTGTACGGCGTGCGGTTCGCCTCGCGCCAGTCGACTCACGCGACGAGTCATGCCGCCCGCACGACCGCGTCGCTCGCAAGACAGCAAGTGCGTCGTAGCACGTGTTCGGTTGCGATCCCACTCAGGAGTCGGATGCCGCACGCGGAAATAGTCCGTCAGCTCGTCGCCGAGCTCGAACGGGTTGGCGTGGACCCCGACCACATGGTCGCGGGGCTCACGAGTCGCGCCGAGGAGGCGCTTCGAGCGCTGAGTGCCCTGCCGGATGGCGCGGGGCCGGCGGCCTTTCTCGCGGAACTACGAAACCAGTCCTCGGCGGTCGGGGCGCCAACCCCCGTGGGCGCACCGCCACGCGCGGACGGTACCTCGGGACGGTGAACATGCCGATTGTCATCTCGCGCGGTCGTGTCGCGGCTGCCGTCGTCGCTGCTCTGACGTGGGCCGCGGCCGAGGTCTACGCCCAACAACCCACCTCCGCAGCCAGGGCGCCGGGCGTCGTGACGACGGTCAGCGCGGCATCCTTCGACTCGACGCTCGCGCGGCTCGAACGCGCGATTACCGGGAGAGGGCTGACCATCGCCGCGCGCGTGGATCACGCAGCTGCCGCGAAGCGTGCCGGCCTCACGCTTCGCCCCACGACGCTCGTAATCGCCGGGAACCCGGCTGCGGGGACGCCGCTGATGGTCGCGGACCAAACGATGGGCGTCGAGTTGCCATTGCGCTTTCTGGTCTGGCAGGCGGAGGACGGGAAAGCGCACGTCACGTACGACCCGCTCACGTCGATCGCGGCACGTCATCAACTCAAGGGCGTCGACGATGTCCTCCGCCGTATGACGACGGGCATCGAGTCGATCGTTGCCGAGGCAGTGAAGCAGTAGCGTCGATCGCGGCGTCTTGCCGGCCGAGTCGCAGACCGCGAACCGCGGCAGCGGTCGCAGCTCCCGACGAACAGCAGTCAGGACGCCCGTTACTCCAGCTCGTCGATCGATCGCGGCCAGTCCTGCTTCAGCAATCGGGACATTGCGCGATCCGCGAGCAACCGCCCGCCCGTCTGGCACCGCGCGCAGTAGTTCGTCTCGTTGTCCGCATAACGAATGCGCTGGACAGGCGCGCCGCACACCGGACACGGAAGGTTGTACCGTCCGTGTACCGCCATTCCGTCCCGGAATGCCGTCACCTTCTCCGGGAAGCCATCGCCGACTTCGGCACGCAGGCGATTGGTCCAGTCGATCAACGTCGACTTCGTGGCCGTGAATAACGCCTCGATCTGCTCATCAGTCAGCCGCGACGTGAGCATGAGCGGCGACAGCCGGGCGCGATGCAATATCTCGTCGGAGTAGGCGTTGCCGATCCCGCTAAAGAGGCGCGGGTCGGTCAGTGACCGTTTGAGCGTATGGTTCTCGGCTCGGAGCCGTGCGGCGAAATCGGTGACGTCGGCGTCGAGCACTTCGAGCCCGCCCCGATCGAACTGCGCGAGTGACTCGGCGCCTTCGACGACGTGGATCGACGCGCGGCGCTTCGAGCCGGCTTCGGTGAGATACAGCGTGCCGGTGTCGAAGTCGAATGACGCCTGCGCCAGCTTGCCGCCGATCTTCTTTCCATCGTCGCGCCACCGCAGGCGCCCCGCGATCATGAGGTGCACGACGATGTACAGTTCACCATCGGTGCCTAGGACGATGCGCTTGCCGAGCCGGGTGACCGAGCGCACCGGCTGGCCTACGGTTGCGGAGAGTGGCGGCGCAACCGTGCGGAGCACGAATGGGTTGAGCACCCGGGCGCCGCGAATCTCGCGGCCGAGGATGCGGGGCTTCAGGCAATCGATGTAGACGGTGACGTCGGGCAGCTCGGGCATGTCAACGGACTCGTCAGGCGTCGCGCCAGGCCAGGCGATACGGCATCTTCACCATTCCATTTCCGGGAGGATCGAGTGCGTTCGAGCGTGATGGGGCCGACCAGGTGGTCGGCGCGAGCGGAGTGTGCACGGTGACGGTGACGCGATCCGTTGCCTTCGAGCCGCGCGACCCCGCGTACGAAGCGCGGGTTCGCGCGAGCTTTGCGCGTCAACGCGCGATGCACACGATAGGCGCCAGCCTCGTCCGCGTCGAGCCGGGCGAAGTGGAGCTCGGCCTCCCGTTCCGGGACGATCTCACTCAGCAGCACGGCTTTCTGCATGCCGGGATCGTGACCGCGCTCGTTGACAGTGCGTGCGGGTACGCGGCGCTTTCGCTCATGGACGCCGGCGCCGCCGTGTTGAGCGTCGAGTACAAGGTCAACCTCCTGGCACCGGCCAGAGGCGATCGGATGCGCGCGATCGGCCGCGTGGTCAAACCGGGGCGCACGCTCGTCGTCTGCACAGGTGAGGTACTGGCGGTGGCTTCCGGCGCCGAGAGCGTGGTCACGATAATGCAGGCAACGATGATGGCGGTCCGGGATCGCGGCTTGAGCGATTGACCCGCTCCGGGGTTCGCGTCGAGCCCGATCCGGAATAGCTTCCACGTGGAACGCGACGCGAACGTCGCGCAGCTGACACGCGATACCCGAGGCGATGGCGCACCGAACGTTCAAGGATGTTGACGGCCGCGAGTGGGAAGTGTGGGATGTCGTGCCGAGCAAGTGGGTGGGCCCGACGCTCGACGGCGGGTGGCTCGCATTCCAGAGCGGCAGTGAACGACGCCGCCTCAATCCGCTGCCGTTGTACTGGGTTTCCGCACCTGACGAGGAACTGCGGGACCTGCTCGCACGGGCCAAGCGTGTGTCGACCAAGCCGGAGTGATCCCCGCATAACGCACCCGCGCACGTGAACGTCCCTTCTTCGGGCGCGCGCCGCGACGACGCCGCGCGTCACGTCGGCCGCGTCGCCCTGGCGCTGGTGGCCGGGCTGGTGGTCGGCATCGCGGCCGCGAGCGCTCGCGAGCCCATGGTGTCCCGCGCGGTCGGGCTGCTCGAGCCCATCGGCCTGATCTGGGTCAATGCCATCCGGATGACGGTAGTGCCGCTTGTCGTGGCGCTCATGCTGCAGGCGGTGGCGCGTGACTCGGATGCGTCGGTCGGTCGTCTGGGCGGGCTTGCGTTCATCACGTTCGTGGCACTACACGTCGTGGCCGCGGTGCTCGCGCTGCTCATCGTGGCCCCGATCCTGTCCGGTCTCACGATCGAGCCGGCGACCGCGGCGCGACTTCAGGCCGACGCGACCGCGGCGGCGTCGGTCACGAGCGAGCGTGTGCAGGCCCTGCCGGGGCTGGGGCAGTGGGTGGCGAGCCTCGCCCCGCCGAACGTCGTTCGCGCGGCCGCCGACGGCGCCATGCTTCCGATCATCGTGTTCACTGTCCTCTTCGCTCTCGCGCTGCGGCGCATCGTCCCCGAGCGGCGCGACGCGGTGATGCGTGTCATCGACGGCATCGGCGCCGCGATGCTCGAGATCGTCCGCTGGCTCATCCGGCTGGCCCCGATCGGGGTGTTCACGCTCATCGCCCCGCTGGCCGCACGACTTGGCCTATCCCTCGCCGGCGCCCTCGGCTACTACGTCGTGGCGTACATCGCCGGGATGCTGATCCTCACGCTCGTGCTCTGCGTCGGAGGCGCGTTAGGCGGCGGGGTCTCACCGCTGCGGTTCATTCGCGCCGCATTGCCGGCACAGGCCGTGGCATTCAGCTCGAGCTCGTCGCTCGCCTCGCTTCCGGCGCTCGTGGACTCCGCCGGCCGCCTGGGCGTCGCACGTCCGGTGAGCGGGTTCGTGCTGCCGCTCGCCGTGTCGTCGTTCAAGGTGGCATCGACCGTGGCGTGGTTGACCGGGACGATCTTCCTCGCGCGCCTGTATGGCGTCGAGCTGACGCTCGTCGACCAACTGACGATCGTCGCGTCGGCGATCGCGCTCAGCTTCGCCACGCCGGGCGTACCGAACGGAGCGTTCCTCCTGCTCGCCCCGCTTCTCGTGAGCGTGGGCCTACCGGCATCCGGCGTCGCCCTGCTGATCGCGGTCGACTCGATTCCCGACCTGTTCGCGACCACGACGAATGTCACCGGCGATTTCGCGGCCGCGGCCATCGTCGACCGCGTGGCTCCCGCGGGCCATGCGACGGTACCCGCGCCCGAAGTGGCTGCGGGATGAGACCATCACCGCCCTGACACTCAGCCCTCTCCATGCGCATTGCCATCGGTTCCGACCACGCTGGTTTCGAGTACAAGCAGATGCTCATTACCGTCCTCCGCACGCGCGGGCATGAGGTGACGGACTTCGGGACGGACTCACGCGAGAGCGTCGATTACCCCAGGTTCATCCGCCCGGTCGCGGAAGCCGTGGCAAGAGGCGAATTCGAGCGCGGTATTGTACTCGGCGGGTCGGGGAATGGCGAAGCGATGGTCGCGAATCGCGTGCGAGGGATTCGCTGCGCGTTGTGCTGGAACGTGGAATCGGCAAAGCTCGCGCGCGCGCATAACGACGCGAACGTGATCTCGCTCGGTGAGCGCATGATGTCGCGCGAGGACGCGGTCGCCATCGTGGACACGTGGCTCACCACGGAGTTCGAGGGCGGCCGTCACGTCAAGCGGATCGCGATGATCGACGCTCCGTAACGTGCGTCCGGTGAGCATGAGCACTGCAGCCCGCGATCGTCACCTTCAGCCCTGACCTCCCTATGACTCGCAATTGGCTGACCCGCAATCTGCTCCGCGTCATCGCCGCTACGGCGTTCCTCGTAGCGTCCACTGGGCCGGCCGCGGCACAGCGTCCGCTCCGGATCTTCATCTCCGTGGACATGGAAGGCATTGGCGGTATCGGAACGCCGGCGATGACGAACGCGAACGGCAAGGACTACGCGTTGGGCCGGAAGCTCATGACCGACGAGGTCAACGCCGTCGTGGCCGCGATCTTTCAGCGTGGACCGGCCGAGGTCCTCGTGAACGACTCGCACGGCGACATGCAGAACCTGCTGCACGCCGAGCTCGACCCGCGCGTGACGTACATCCAGGGCGCGGTGAAGCCGTACGGCATGGTCGAGGGGCTCGACTCGACCTTCGACGGCGCGATCTTCGTCGGATATCACGCCCGGGCGGGGACGCCGAGCGGCTTCCTCGCACACACGGGCACAGGATCGGTAAAAGGGCTGTGGCTCAACGGCGTGGAGGCAGGGGAGGGTGATCTCAACGCCGCGTACGCGGCGTCGTTCGGGGTCCCGGTGCTCGTGGCGAGCGGCGATTCCGCGTTCGTCGAGCAGTTCACGCGCTTCGTTCGCGCCCACGGCGTGACGACGAAGCACGCGATGACGCCGCTGTCTGCGCGCCTCATCCATCCGCAAGTCGTTCGCGAGCGGCTGGCCGCGGCCACTCGGCGCGCGCTCGACGCGCGTCCCGCGAAGCCGACCCCCATCGGGACACCGGTCCGCGTGCGGCTGCGTCTTGCCGACATCACGGTGCCGCAGATCCTGCAGGCGATTCCGGGCGTGAAGCAGGTCGACGGCTACACGGTGGAGTTCACCGCGCCGACCATGGCCGACGCGTACCGCCTGATTCGACTCATGTACCGGTTCGTGTCGATCTGACGAGCTATCAGCTATCAGCGCTATCAGCTATCAGCTATCAGCAAAGCGACACCCTCGGGATGCCTGAGCGACTGACCGGGGGTCGCTGCGTTAGGGGTCAGAGTCCTAACGCATCGTTTCGTCTCGTCGCGCCATCGGGCGGACGCAGAGGCCGCGGCAGGGGCGGACGCGGAAAAGCCGCGGACAACGGCTCCCACCCTTCCGGTCCGGTGCGCGCCGGCCGGTCGGAACGGCGATGACGCGGATGACGCGGAACCGGCCGGATGCGGGGACGCGTCTCGCGCCAGGTCGGGCATCCAGACGTGAGCGCGGGTACGGATGAGGGGATGAGGGGATGAGGAACATCATCCTGCCTGAGTGAGAGTTCCTGCCGCCGGGGCGTGAAGGGGAACGGCCCGCCGGGGACGCCGCTCGCCCCGGGAGCAGTTCCCCCTCGCTTCACGGCTCTGGAGAGCGGGCGCGTGAGCGCTGAGGAGCGATCCCCCTCATCTTCTCATCCCCTCATCCGTCTCCCACCTCCGTTCTGGATGCCGAAGCTGCGCGGCCTCGCGCGACGCGGCGCCCGCGCGGAGCCGTCATCCGGCCGTTTCGGCTTGTTCCGCATCATCGTCGTTCCGACCGGATCCGCCACGCCGTACCCGAGGCGCGCGAGGCGTTCCGCGTCCTCCGCGTTCGCCGCTCCCGCGTAATCCGCGTCTCGCCCGATGGCGCCATGACGCCAATCCTTCGATGCCGAACGGCGCTCGAACGATGATATTCGAATCTGACCCCGATTCCGCAGTGTCCCAACCTCATGGCTCGCCGAACAGCCGCACGAGCGTGTGATAGTCTACCGTCGAGGTAAGCTCGCGCGTGGACTTCCCGTCGATCCGTGTGTGTCCCTGCGCTCGCAGGATCGGCTGGAAGATTTCCTCGCGCCGCTCGAAGGCCGCGGAGTCCGGGTACTGGGTCAGGAGGATCACGTGCCAGTTGCCTTGCGCTGTGTCGGGACGGAAGAGCGCATGGTAGCTGAGGATCTGTCCCTGTTCCCGCGCCGTGCGCCGTGCGCGTGCCCAGTTCGCGTCGATGAATCGCCGGTAGCGATCATGCTCGCCGGGGAGCACGGTCATGAGGTCCACCGACCATACTGACGGGCCTCTCGACGCTGACGACAGCGCGGGTGAACCGGCATCAGCCACCATCGGCGTGGATGATCGACAACTGCCGAGCGCCGCCGCGAGGGCGAGGACGGACGCAAGCCACTGACGGCGGAATCCGCGAACGAGCATCGAATGCGACCTCGGGAAGAGTCCGAGCGCAAGCTAAGGATGCGCGCGCACCCGAGTCGTGGAGATCCGTGAGGATCCTGTCAATGGTGACCAGTTGCGCTCGTCCCGGGGATGATCGGTCCGGCCCGCGCGGGAAGTCAGAAGCCCGACAGTCGCGTGATGCGGCCCTGCGTCCCGACGGCCCACCCCGCGCGCGGCGACGCGAAGCCGACGGACCAGTAGTTCAGCGTATCGATCGGGACCCACGTCTCGCCTTCGTTAGGCGTCCACACGGCGCCTGCCGGTCCTACGGCCACGACAACCGGCGGGCTGGCGGACGGCACGTACACACCGCCCCAGACGCCGGTCGCGAGCGGCGGACGCGTCCGTGGCGTCCAGGTCTTCCCGCCGTCACTCGTCGCCGCGGCGAGCACGTCGGTCGGGGCGGATTGATAGCCGCCGCCTAACGCGATTCCGTGGAGGTCGTCGCGGAACCCGATGGCCTGGGGGCCGACGCCGGCCCGGGTGGTGATCGGCAGCGTGTCGACGGACCACGTGCGGCCGTAGTCGGCGGTGTGCAGCACGCGCGCGCGGTCCGGGTTGCTGGCGACGATCCACGCATGTCCGCCCGGCCGCGTGACCAGGCACCGCCCGCTCGCCGCGAAACTGCCCTCGTTCGGCTGCGCGGCGGGCAGCGACGCCGGAGGAACTCGCGACCAGCGCGCGCCGCCATCGCTCGTGGTGAGAATCGCAATCTCCTGCCCGATGGCATCGCCGATCACGAGTCCGCGGTTCACATCCCAGAAGTCCATGCAGTCATAGAACCCGGCCGAGTCGGGGTTCGTGAACTGCAACGTCCAGTTCCGCCCGGCGTCCGTGGTCTTGTAGATCCGCGACTGGTTTCCGTTGCCGATGCTGAGCAGATATGCCGTGGACGCGTCCACGGCGTGGACGTCGCGGAACTGTAGCGAATCCGCGCCCGGTACCCGGCCCGCGTGCCACGTGGCGCCGCCGTCCGTAGACCGGACGAACGTCCCCTGTGCCCCGCTCGCCCACACGACGGCATCGTTGACCGGGCTGACCGCAATGAGCAGCGCGCTCGTGCCGCTCGACTGCTCGGTGCGTGTGATGGATCTGGCGACGGCAGCCGCGGGGTCAGGGATGTCTCGCGGTGGCGCAGAGCAGGCCGCGGCGCCGGAGAGAGCGAGAATCGTACGTAGGCTGGTCATGACGACACATATGGCATCCGTACGAACGATCCACCAGTCGAGCGCTCGGCCCCATGTGGTGTCCAGCGTCTCACTCGGCAGCGAGTGCAACGAGCGGGCTCACCTTCGTCGCGCGCCACGCGGGCAGCACTGCCGCGCAGGCAGCAACCACCAGCAACGCGGCCGCCGCCACGGTGAGGACCACGGGGTCGCGCGCCGACGTCTGAAAGAGCAGGGGTTGGGCGAACGGGGCGGCCGCGAACGCGATCGCCAGGCCGCCCCCAATCCCGACTGCCACGAGCCGAACGCCGTCGAGCACCACCACACGCCCGATGTGCGAGCGCGCTCCGCCGAGCGCCAGCCGCACGCCGATCTCCCGCGTTCGATGCGTCACGAGGTACGCCACGACGCCGAAGAGCCCGACACTCGCGATGCCAAGGGCGAGCGCGGCGAACGCAGAGAAGACCGTCGCTCCGAGGCGCCAGGACCGCAGCTGCGGATCGAGCAGGTCCTGGTATGGCCGCACGCGGGCGTAGACGGGGGTCGCGGCCGTCCGCTGGATGAGTTGCCGCACCGGCGCGATCAGGTCTCGCGGATCGCCGGCGGTCTCCACGAGGAGGGCGTTCACGAACGGGACGTCATCGAATGGGAACGACGGCAGCTGCTCGAATGGCACGTAGAACTGCATGAACGCAGCTTCGTTGCCGTCAGGTCGAACGGAGCGTGCGCGCGAATTGCGAACCACCCCCACGACTTCGCGACATGGCAACGCGGCCGACGCATTCGGGCCTGGTGGCTGCGTTGGGTCGTGACCGACGCGAATGCACTGGCCGATCGCGCTTCCGCCTGGCCAGACGCGTCGCGCCATCGTCTCGTTCACCAGGACCACGAGCGGTGACATCCGCGTGTCGTGCTTTGTGAAGAGTCGTCCTTCGAGGAGTGTCACGTCCATCATTCTCAGGTAGTCAGGCGTCGCCCCATACATGTAGGGCAGTTGTTGCCCGACTCGCGGCGGTTCGGCCATGCCGGGGACACTGATTGGCGGAACGTGGAAGTTGCCGAACGGGGTTGCTTGTACGACCGTCGCGCCGGTGACGCCCATGAGCGTCGTCAGGCGGCGGGCGGCGTCCTGGTAGAGCTGATCGCGGTCCGCGCCACGCACGCTCGCACGCACGTCGAGCGTGACGAACAGCAGGCGCGCGGTGGAAAACCCGAGGTCCTGGGCACGAACGCGCTGCAGGCTACGCAGAAACACCCCCGCCCCCACGAGCAGAACCATACAGAGCGCCACCTGCACCCCGACGAGCGCGGCACGCAACGGTGACGCCGAGGACGATCCTCGCTCCGCGCCGGCCTTGAGGCTGGAGACGACGTCGCGGCGGCCGGCCTGAAGAAGAGGCACGCACCCGGCAACGACACCAGCCACGCACGCCGTCGCGAGCGTCCCCGCCAGCACGATGGGGTCGACGAGCCGTTCCGATGGGGCGAGATCGGGCAGGAGCGTGCCGCGGATGATCTCCGAGAGCCAGCGCGCGACCAGGAGTCCGGCCAGACTTCCCGCGATGGCCAGCAGGAGACTCTCGGTGATGAGCTGCGCGGCGAGCCGAGCACGGCTTGCCCCGAGTGCCACGCGCACCGCGATCTCTCGGCGTCGTCGCAGCGAGCGAAGCAGCAGCAGCGTCGCGACGTTCGCCGTGGCGATGAGCAGAACGACAACAGCCACACCGCTGAGCCAGATCGCCGTTCGCCCCTGCGGAGTGCGTCGCGCGGCTCGCGAGGGGAGGAGCGACTCGAGCGTGGCCGCGGAGAGCGTCACCTCTCCACGGTCTTCCTCCATGAGGCCGCGAAGCGCGGACGTCGCGGCCACCTGTGCCGTCGAGACGCCGATTCCCTCGCGGAGCCGCGTGATGACCGACACGACATTGAGGCGCGAGTCGCTGAACCAGCGCGCCGAGGACTCCTGCAGGGCAGCGGTCAGCGGTACGAACACATCCACCGGTGCGACCCGATCCCCGGTGAACTCAGGGGGCGCGACCCCCACGATGGTGAAGGGGCGATCGTCGAGACTGATCGTCGTCCCGAGCACGGCCGCGTCGCCGCCAAACCGCCGCTGCCAATACCGGTGGCTCAGCACCACGACCGGACTGCCTAACGGCAGTTCGTCATCGGCCGCAGTGAAGAGGCGCCCACGGTACGGACGGGTCCCCAGGGCTGCGAAGTAATCCCCGGACGCGGCGATCGCCGAGACTTCATCGCGCTCGGTGCCCTCGCCGACGGTGAGTGTGTCCGTCCGTACCGCGGCGACCGCACTGAACATCGCGGTGAGCGAGCGCACCGCACGGAACGCGGGGTACGACGTCGTGCTCGCCGCGTACTGCTCGCCGTCCGCCATCGCAAACCGAAGGGTGAGGCGCGCGACACGCTCGGCGTTCTGCACGCCGGGCGGCGCGCCGAGGAGCAGCCGTCCAACGAGTCCGAACATGGCGGCGTTGGCGCCAATGGCAATCGCGAACGTCGCGATGACGCCTGAGGTCAGCCCCCGCTCGCGCCGGAGGGCGCGAACCGCGTAGGTGACGTCGTAACGCAGGAAGTCGAGTGGCGGCATGGGCGGGTCGCTCGGTCAACGCGAGT
>DASURJ010000421.1:0-2610 GCA_036280115.1 Gemmatimonadaceae bacterium | reverse complement strand
AAATCGCTGGTGAGGTCGACGCCCGCGCCGCGGCTCGCGAGGAGATGAGATTGCTGTTGAGATAAAGGCGAAGGGCGAAGGGCGAAGTGCGAAGTGCGAACGGCGAAGTGCGAACGGCGAAGTGCGAACGGCGAAGTGCGGGCGACGGTGGCATCCCGAGGGTTTTGTCTTGCTGACAGCTGACAGCTGATAGCTGATTGCTATTCAGTCCTCCGATCGTACGAAACGATGTTCTCCCACTCGCTCGCGTCGGATCGCGCGACCACCGCGACGACTGGCTCGACGTCGCTCATGTTGAAGACTTCGTGCGGGACCCCGGGTTCAATGAAGATGAAATCCCCGGCCTCGTTCTCCACGACCTTCCGCAGCCCCGGTCCGTACTCGTGCCGCACGCGCCCGCGGAGGATGTAGAGCATCACCTCGAAGTCCACGTGGATGTGTGCGTAGGCGACACCGCCAGGCGGGATGGTCGCCACGTTCATCGAGAGCTTCCTCGCGCCGACGTTCTTGGCCGAGAGACCGGCGCGGTAGTGGATTCCGTTCCAGTCGCGAACGTTCCCACCGCCGCGAATGACGGAAATCCCATCGCCGCCCTCGACGAACTGCTTGAGGTCCAGCTCGGTTTCTGTGGTCATGGCGTCGACCCTCCCCGGGTCGCTGGCGTCGAGTCCCATAGAGTGGAAGCTACGCGGTAATCGCGAGCACGCGGAGCGGACTGCCACTTCCATTGACGAGCTTGAGTGGCGCGGCGATCACAACCGCCCCCGTCGGCGGCAGCTGATCCAGGTTGCAGAGGCTCGCCAACCCGAACTTTCCCGCACCGTGCATGATCGCATGGTTCGGGAACGGCGGATCGAAACGCCCCGCCTGCCCCGCATCCGTCCCGATGGTTTCCACCCCGACGCCAAGGACGTCGCGATCGTGCGCGAGGAGCTTCGAGGTCTCCTGGTGGAACCCCGGCGCGTGCGGGCCGGTCTCGTCCACGTTGAGGAACTCGGCGGTTGACGTGCGTTTGCTCCATCCTGTCCGAAGGAACACCCACGCGTTGCGTGGAACGCGACCGTGATCACGCTCCCAGCGGTGCAGGTCCTCGGGCGTCAGGAGAAAGTCGGGGTTGCCGGCCACCTCACGCGTGACGTCGATGACACACGCCGGCCCCACGAACCGCCGCGGCGGAATCGTGTCGCACGCGTTGTCAGGCAGGTCCTTTCCCGTCACCCAGTGGACCGGCGCATCGAAGTGCGTGCCGGTGTGTTCCCCCATGCGGATCGTGTTCCAGTACCATGCTGGTCCCCTGTCGTCGTACCGGGAAATGACCTCGATGGACACGCCGGGCGAGGCGGCGAAGATCGGCGGGAGCCCGATCACGGGCGTATCGGGGCCGAGCGGCTGCGTGAGGTCCACGACGCGCAGCCGGCCGGCATCGAGGTCGGCGATGAGTTGCTGGAGGACAGTCGACATCAGCTCGTGGGGTGCGGGGAAGCGCTCTTCCTGAGCCACCGTTGAAACTCGAACCGGTTCTCGAGCAGCGCGAGGTCGGTGACGAAGCCGGCAGGTCCCTTCGCATCGACTTTCGCGACGATCGTCGTGAGGTCGTTCGCGGCCAACGCGTCGTCGAACGCGGTCACGAACTCCTCGACCGTGTGCACGGTGGCCGTCCGCGGGATGCCTGCGGCCCTGGCCATGCCCGCGATGTCGCTGCCCGTCGACGTTGCCGTCGGGAACCCGCCGACCGACAGCAGGCTCTCGTTGTCGAACACCACGTGCACGAGGTTGCGCGGCCGGTAACGCGCAAGCGTCGTTAGGCCGCCCAGGTTCATGAGGATCGACCCGTCGCCGTCGAAGACCACGACGGAGAGATCCGGCCGCGTGAGCGCGACGCCGAGCCCCATGGACGACGCGAGCCCCATGGCGTGTTGCAGGTAGAAGAAGTTCGGGCGGTGCCCGATGGCCTGCAGCTCGGCGGCGACGGCGCCCATGATCGTGATGACCACGCGGTCGTGGAGCCGATCGTACACCGATCTGAGAGCGTCGAGGCGTAGCATGCCGGTCAGGTCTCGTCCCACATGAGGTCTCGGCACAGCAGCAACGCCACCGGCTTGTTGGCCGAATACGCGAGCGTCTGTGCCTTGCGAATGCGGTGCGCGACGTGGCTCGGCGAATCGAGGTACGCGTACGGGATGCGAAGCGCCTGCAGCACGTGCTCCGTGACGCCACCCCCTTCCGTCTGCCACGGGTCCCGCTCGCCGAACTCGCCGCGATGGCTGATGAGCATGAGCAGCGGGATTCGATAGAGCTGCGCACACGATACGATGCCGTTCACCGACGCGAGGAAGCCGTGGTTCTGCATCAGCATGGCGCTCCTGGTCCCCGCGAGGTACGCTCCCGCGGAGATCCCCACGCCTTCCTCTTCCTTCGCCAGCCGCACGAGCACCATCTCCGGGTCGTCTTCGGCCATCCGGATGAGATGCACGAGCCAGGTCTCGGGCAGCGCCGATACGAGGCCGGTGCCGCACGCCTTGAGCGCGTCGTAGATGAGGCGGGAGTGTTCGATCGAGACCGGCATACCGAAAATGCGCAATCGGGGTCAGAGTCGAATATCATCGTTCT
>DASURJ010000420.1:0-3113 GCA_036280115.1 Gemmatimonadaceae bacterium | reverse complement strand
CGATCCAGCCGCGACACAAGCTGGCGGCGGTTTTGGGGGGAACGAAAGCTCAGGAACGCGCCGTCTGGACGGCGGCGCGGCGGAGGCTGGATGGCGAAGCAAGGCGCAATCGAGATGGAAGGGACGGTCGCGGAGGTCCTGCCTAACGCGACGTTCCGGGTCACCGTGAGTGGGGGGCACGACGTGTTGACGACGCTCGGCGGGAAAATGCGGCAGAACCGCATCCGCGTGCTCGCCGGCGATCACGTGACGATCGAAGTCTCGCCGTACGATCTGTCGCGCGGTCGGATCACCTACCGGCACAAGTAGCGCCGCGCGGTCGAGAGCCGGCTGCGGCCGCGCCTCAGCGCGAGTCGAACAGCCCGTTGGGCACCGCCACGGTCGTACTCGCGAAGCTCTGGCCGCCGCGCGCCGCGTAACGGGCGTCATCGAACCTGACGATAGTCCCGCCGGGCGAGCTCGTCGTCTCGGCGTACGGAAACCGCGACCAGACGAAGAACCGCTCCGCCGGCGGGGAGAGCGCCGCCGTACGCACGGCGCGGTTCGCGAGATTCGGTTCGATCGACGCCGCCGACGGTGAATACCGCGGCGGAATGGACCATGTGAGCTCACCGACCTCATACCGATCGGACAGCTCTCGCACGACGTGGCGCGTGAGCGGCGTCAACGGCACCGGGCCGACCATCACGTGGCGCGCTGGCTCGCGCCCCGCTGCCACCGCTTGTCGCTCGACGAGCACGCGGCCGAGGGTGCTCGTCGCCAGCATGAGGCCGATGTACACCCCAACGACCGTCATGGCGAGCCGCGCCGGGCGCTCCGCGCGACGCATGACCACAGGAGACGCGGCGCCCACTGGTACGCTGCGGGCGCGACGGAGCGAGACGAAGGTCCCGAGCCCCAGAACGATCCAGACCCACGGGTCGATGATGAACAGCGCGTCTCCGTAGAACCATCGTCCCGAGAACGGCATCAGGAGACGGACGCCGTATGTGTTGAGCAGGTCGAACAGCGGGTGGCTCCAGATGGAGAGCGCGGAGAGGAGGAGCAGCTCCAGCGGCCGAACAGGCATCGGCGCACGTTTGACCGGTCTTCCTGCACGTGCCGCCTCGACCACTCGACCGGCCACGAGCATGATGGCGGTCAACACGAGGGGAAGGATGGCCATCGCGAGCACGCCGTGCGTCCACCCACGGCGAAATGCGAGGCCGGTGGACGCGTCGGACGTCAGGTACACGATCGCATCGACGTCCGGCAGATTCGCGCCGATGACCATGGTGGCTGTAGCGAGGCCGGTGCGGCGTCGCAGGCCGCCCGCCGACATGACGGCGCCAACGAGCGAGTGACAGAGATTGTCCACGAACGCGGGGTCGGGGAAGCCGACAACCTATCCGCGACTGCCGGACGCGGCAAACCCCACACCGTCCGGGGACCGATGCGCGTCCTCCGGATGACACGGCTTCACGGGCGGCGATGCACCATGCCGCCCTTCATCACAAGCCTCACGCGGCGCACGGCGGCGATGTCGCGCGTCGGGTCCCCGTCGACCGCCACGAGGTCTGCGAGCAAGCCGGGCTTCACGCTGCCGATCCGGTCGTCCAGGTGCAGTACCTTCGCGTTGACCGACGTCGCCGCGCGCAGCACATCCACCGGCGTCATTCCATACTCCACGAGCAGTTCGAGCTCGCGCGCGTTGTCACCGTGGGTGAACACCCCGACGTCACTGCCGTTGCAGATGGTCACGCCCGCGCCGAGCGCCGCCTTGATGCTCGCACGCTTCTCCTGAATGCGCGGTGGGTCCGCATCCACGCCGCGACGCCATCCACGATAGCTCAGAATGGCATCCCCCGCGGCGATGGTCGGACACAGCGCGACTCCGCGTTCCGCCATGAGCCGAAACACCGCGGGTGTGCCCCCGTCACCGTGCTCGATGGTCTCGACGCCAGCCATGGCGGCGCGTCGCATGCCCTCCGCCGTGCTCGCGTGAGCGACGACGGAGCGACCGCTGCTCCTCGCGACCTCCACGACGCGCGTCAGCTCCTCGAGCGTGAACGTCGGCCGCGATTCCCCGTTAGGCCCCCAGCGATAGTCGGCGTACACCTTGATCCAGTCCGCGCCCTTGCCGATCTGGTCCCGCACGACGCGCGTCAGGTGGTCGATGCCGTCCGCCTCCTCGGCGCCCTGCGGCACCGCGAACTCCGGCGCGAATCCTTTCGGCGCGTAGCTGCCCGTCGCGATGATCGCGCGCGTCGTGACCAGCATTCGCGGTCCCGGAATGATCCCCTGATCGATCGCCTGTTTGATTCCGACGTCGGCGTATCCGGCGCCTTCGGTGCCGAGGTCGCGAATCGTCGTGAACCCGGCAAGCAGTGTGTTGTGCGCGTGATTCGTGGCGCGCGCCACACGCAGCGCCAGCGCTTCGTGCAGCACCTGGTCGTCCCAACTCGTCTCGTTGTACGGGTGCAACAGGACGTGCGAGTGCGCCTCGATGAGCCCCGGGAGGAGCGTCATTCCCGGAAGATCGACCGTCATTGTGCCTGCGGGCGCCTGGACGCTCGCCGCCGGACCGACGGCGGCAATGCGCTCGCCGGTGACGAGTACCACCCAGCCTGCGTGTGGTTGGCTCGTGGTCCCGTCGAATACGCGAGCCGGTCGGAGCAGCGTGCTTCGAACGGAATCCTGCGCGGTGGCGGACAGCGGTGCCCCTACGCCGACTCCGACGACGGTGATGAATCCAGAGAGGACCGCGAACGGCACCCGTGAGGCTGGCATAACGATGCGGTGTGGGTGGGCAGCGTGAATCTCGATTTTATCGATTACGGCGCAAATCCGCACGAGGCCTGTTGGCGCCGTCCGGGGATTTCGCGTCGTTTCGCCGTTGCGCCGTCCGGAGAATCTCAGGCCGGGCGAATGACCCGATACCGGGCCTGCACCACCTCGTAGACCGCGTAGGCGATCAGTCCCACGGCCACCAAGGCGAGCAGCCATGGGCCGAATGGCTGTCGACCGATAGCGCTCAACGCCTCACCCGTGTCCGCCGCCCGGTTCGCGTTGCGATCGAGCCCGGCGCGGATGAGAAAGCCGCCGATGACCGCGAACACGACGCCCCGAGCTCC
>DASURJ010000419.1:0-5358 GCA_036280115.1 Gemmatimonadaceae bacterium | reverse complement strand
TGATGGCGAAGATCCCCCGGTTCGTCCGGGGGATGATGCCGTAGTGCATCACTTCGGGATCGGAGTAGGAAAGCCGCTTGTTCGCCGCCTTGATCGGATCGATGTCGCCGATCAGATCCGCGATCGTCACGTCGGGCGTGGCGAGCTTCTCCACATAACGACTCTCGCGATCCAGCCACGCGACCGGCGTGTCGTCGCCGGCTTCCTGCAACAGCTGGCGTGCGTACTTCGACACGGGGGCGAACGGGTTGTCATTCACTTCACTTCCGTCGACGATCGGAATGGCATCGTCCAGGAGTGTCGTGAGCGAGCGGAGGATGCGGCTCTTCGCCTGACCGCGCAGGCCGAGGAGGATGAAGTTGTGCCGTGACAACACCGCGTTGATGATCTGCGGCATCACCGTGTCGTCGTAGCCGAGTACGCCCTCGAAGAGCGCGTCACCGGTGCAGATGCGGTTGAGGAGGTTTTCACGAAGCTCATCCTTGACGGAGCGCCGCTGCCGTTCGGGCGTGCCCCAGGGTGAGCGCCTCAACGCGCCGAGAGTCGTGGGATAGGACTGCAACTTTGGACTCCGTTGCTCGATGCCAGAGTACGATCGTTTCTTCCTGCTACCGATTCATGAGAACAGTGCGCCTTGTGCGCCGTAGAACGCCGCAACGGGGAACGTTCGAACCTCGTGCCGGCGTGACTGGCGCCATCAGTCGGCGAGTGCGACCTCCACGAGGTTGTCGTACAGGACGGGACCGCCCCCCAGGTCGGTCTCGCGCTGAGACGTCGTTGCGTTCGCGTTGGTGCCGTCGGGCGCGAGCTTCCCCCACCAGATCGACGGGGCCCACGCGACGCCTTCTCGCACCTGTTCGCCGACGCGTGCCACCGCGGTGAACTCACCCCGGTCATTGAACACTACTACCCGTGCACCGTCGGCGATGCCACGTCGCTCGGCGTCGTGCACGTGGAGGACGCATTCGGGCTCCGCGTTTTTCCGCAGCGACTCGATGTTCACGAACGTCGAATTCAGGAAGTAGTGGCGGGGCGACGAGATGAGCACGAGCGGAAAGCGGGCGGCGAGCTCGGGAGCGGTCTCGGGAAGCTCGAGCGGAGGCGTGTACGTGGGCAGAGGGTCCATGCCCATCTGTGCGAGGCGCTCGGAGTAGAATTCGCACTTGCCGCTCGGGGTCGGAAAGTTCCCCTCGGCGTACGGCAGGAACGGACGCGGCACGTTGAGGCGAACCCAACCACGCTCTGAGAGCGCGTCGAAGGTCACACCCCGCATGCGCTCATGGGACGTGTCGACGGCCTGACGAATCAGCGTCACGTCGTCGTCAGCGAGCGTGGGGTGGGTAAGCCCCATGCGCCGGGCGATGAGGCGGAAGATCTCGGTATTCGGCTTCGTTTCCCCGAGGGGCTCGATCGCCGGGCGGTTGAGCGACGCGTAATAGTGGCCGTACGCGAAGTGCACGTCCCAATGCTCGAGCTGCGTCGTCGCGGGAAGGACGAAATCGGCGTAGTCGGCCGTATCGGTCTGGAAATGCTCGAGAACCACGGTGAAGAGGTCCTCGCGAGCCAGGCCCCGGAGGACGGCGTTGCGATCGGGCGCGACCGCAGCCGGGTTGGAGTTGTAGACAACGAGCGCGCGGACTGGCGGTCCGCCGACGCCGGCGTCCGGGAGACCAAGCGCGTCGCCGAGGCGGATCATGTTGATGGTCCGAACTGGAGGCGAGAGGTCCGGACGCTCGAGGGCAGCCTTGTTGAACGCGAACCCGCCGCTCGTCGACAGCTGGACGCCGCCGCCCGGCCGCCGCCAGTGACCTGCGACGGCGCTCAGGCAGGCGATCGTGCGGACCGCCATCCCGCCGCCGTAATGCCGTTGCAGCCCGTAGTTCACGCGAATGAACGCCGCGCGTGCGCGCGCGAACTCGCGGCCGAGCTCCGCGATGCGCTCGGCCGGAAGTCCCGTGATCGTCGCGACGCGTTCAGGGGGGTATTCCCGGGCGCGCTCCCGGAGCTGATCGGCGCCTAACGTGTACCGGTCGAGGTAGTCGCGGTCCTCGAGGCCTTCGGCGAAGACAACATGCATCATCGCCAGGGCGAGCGCCGCGTCGGTGCCCGGCCGGATCGGCAGCCACTCATCGCATTGCTCGATCGTTCGTGTCCGCACCGGATCGATGCCGAGGATGCGTGCCCCTCGCTTTCGCGCCTCGAGCACGAACGGCCAGAGGTGCGGGTTCGAGGTCAGCGTGTTCGTTCCCCAGAGCAACACGAGATCGCTCTCGGGGATCCCCTCGGCGTCGGCGCCAATGTTCGCGCCGACGGTCATGCGCATGCCGACGGTTCCCGCCATCGAGCAGATCGTGCGGTCGAGCTTCGACGCGCCGAGGAGGTGGAAGAAGCGGCGGTCCATGGACGACCCTTGCACGAGGCCCATGGTGCCCGCGTAGGAGTACGGCAAAATGGATTGCGGACCATCGCTCGACGCGGCGATCGCGCCGAGCCGGTCGGCGATCTCGGCGATCGCGTCATCCCACGACACCCTAACGAACGAACCGCTCCCCTTGCGGCCCGTGCGCCGCAGCGGGTGGAGAAGGCGATCGCGGTGGTACGTGCGCTCGAGGTACCGATTCACCTTCGCGCACAGGAACCCGGTGGTGTACGGGTGGTCGGGATCACCGGCGATTCGCACGGCGCGTCCGCCTTCGACCGTCGTGAGCGTCGCGCAGGTGTCGGGGCAGTCGTGCGGACACGCGCCGCGCACGGTATGCGACGCCGGCGAGGGAAGGGACACTGCAGTCACGGCTATTTGACGTTCGGGGAAGCTACCGTACGACTTCGATAAGCTACGCCACGGGCGCTCCGTGAGCCACGCCGCGGGCGCCGGTCCGCGCGGGTTCCTAATGTCTTCGATGTCATGAGGTTACCCGGGCTCGCCGGGTGACGAGCCGAGCTCGTGTTCGTGCAACTCGGGGCTCGCGCGCGGAATTTGCACGCTCCCCGCGCGAAACCGGTGGTCACGCCTCGCACCACAGGAAACGCATTGCTGTCCTTGCACTTGGACAACATTCACCGGTCTTGACTCTCGCGTCCGAGGTCGTAAATTCTGCCCCCGATCCTGGTACCGCGAGCGCGGACCACGGCAACCGTTGATCATCCCCCCCTCAAGGAGAACGTGATGAAGCGCCTGGCCCTTGTCGCCGCTGTGCTGGCCCTCGCCGCGTGCACGACGAAAGAAGAGACCCCGGTCGACACCACCGCCGCGCCTGCAATGGCGCCTGCGCCGGCTGACACCGCGGCGCCGATGGACACCAGCATGAGAATGGATTCGGCGATGAAGGACACGACGGCCAAGAAGCCGTAAGCAAATCCTTCCTAGCACACGTGAAGGGCGCGACTCCACGTCGCGCCCTTCGTGCATCACCGCGGCGACAACCGCGCGCTCTGAGCCTTACGCGGGGAACGGAAGCGCAACCACGCCCACCACGGCCTCGCCGCCGTCCCAGCGCGCCCGCACCGAGGCACCCGGGACGACCTCACGACGAACCATCCCGATCGCGATCCCACCGAGCCGCGGGGACATGACACTCGTGCGCACATCGCCAACCACCTTGTCCGCCGAGTCGAAGAGCTGCGCACCACGCGGGACACTTTGCGCATCCCCGACATCGCCAAAGCGAATACCGCGGAGATGCCGGTTGACGTGTCCGCGGAAATGCACGCGGGCAACCGTCTCCTGTCCGGTGTAACACCCCTTCGTGTACGAGATCGCATGGAGCTCGTCCAAGTTCGCCTCCTGTGGGATCGTGGACTCGTCGAGGTCCAGTCCCCATTCGGGGCGTCCCGCTTCGACGCGCGCGATCTCCCACGCGTCGAGACCACCGGGAGTCGCGCCGAGCTCCGTCGCTTGCTGCCACAAGGCTCCACCGGCCGACTGCTCGTGAACGAGCTCGTAGGCCTCGACCCCGACGTCGGGGACCTGCGCCACCATCACCACGCTCTCGCCGAACGTGCCCGAGACGTGCGCATAGGGTGAGAGCGAGGCGAGCGTGTCAGGCGAGATGCCAACCAGTCGCGCGACCACCTCGCGTGCGCGGACGCCCGCGATGGCGATGTCCGAGAGCTCCGCCGTACGGTCGACATACCGTGTCGTTCTCGGGTTCACGTACTTCCGAACCATCGCGGCCCACCCCGCCGCGGCACGCACGGGCACGTCGACCAGAAGGTCATTCTGACGCGCGAAGATGCGGATGTCGGCGATGATTTTGCCTCGCGGAGTCAGTGCCGCTGCGTAGAGACCGGCCCCTGGACCGAGCCCCACCACGTCATTCGTGACGAGCCCCGTCAGCGTCTCGGCGCGGCGGTCGCCCTCGAACGTCATGCGTGTTCTGTGGGATCGATCGACAACGAGTGCGCTGGTTCGCAGCGCGGCGTACTCCGATGCGACGGAGCCGTAGCGGAACGTGACGGGCCGTCCCTCGATCTCGCCGACGGCCGCATCTGGTCTGAGCGCGGGCGATGTCATCGGTCGGCCGTTCGTTCGCCCGAGGTGAGTGAATCGATCGATACTGCCGTCTGGCCCACGAGCGTGGGCAGCAGTGCATCGGCGTCCATAGCGAGGTGCGCCGGCACCAGCCCGACGACGGCGCAACGCAGGCCGGCGCCCTTCGCGGCGCGGATGCCGGCGCGGCCGTCCTCGAGGGCGACGACGTTCCGCGGGACAACCGCGCGTCGCCGCGCGAGCCGCTCGAGCGCACCGCCGTAACCGGCGGGCGACGGCTTGGGCGGAAACGGGTCGTCGTCGGCGATGACGAACTCGAAGGCGTGGTCGATGCCAGCGAGTGACAGCACGGGCTCGATCTCCCGCCGAGCTGCTCGCGACACGAGCCCCACCCGCGCGTGGCTGTGGATCGACTCGACCAGCGCTACCGCACCAGGCACGAGCGACGCGCCGGCGCCAACGAGCTCCGCGAACCGACGTTCGGCGCGGAGTGTCGCGAGGTCGACGCGCGTTTCATCGCCGCGGATACCACGCAGCGCCAGGGCTTCGCGCGTGGCGCCACGAACCGGGAGCGAGAGGCAGTGCTCTGCGTATTCCCAATCGTCGAGCACGATGCCTTCGTCGGCCAGACTCGCGCTCAGCGCCGACTTCCGCGCCTCTCGCGTGTCGGCGATCACGCCCTCGAACTCCAGCAGCACGGCCTGCAGCATAAGAGAACTATAAGCGGTTGCAGCTATCAGGCATCAGCTATCAAGCTATCGGCTCGAACCGCTTTCGAGCTTTGCGTACGAGGCGTCCAGCAGGTCTACGGGATGGATGACCCGAGCGCGCGCGCGGGCACGGCGCAGGCCGGCGCCGATTTGCATCAG
>DASURJ010000418.1:0-13065 GCA_036280115.1 Gemmatimonadaceae bacterium | reverse complement strand
GCGGCAACGACGCCCGGACGCTGGTTGATGTTCGTCAGGAATCGGTCCCAGAACGCGAACCGCTTGAACGTGGAGTCGTAGGCGGGACCGGCGAGCGTGACGCGCATGGTCAGCAGGTTGCTCGGATCGAACCCGGGCTTGACGCTCTGCATCCCGAGGAAGCTGCGGATGAGGAGCGCGGCGCCGACGAGCAGGATCACCGACAGCGCGACTTCGCCGATCACCAGGCTACTCCGCAGCCGTTGGTGCCCGCGACTCGCGCTCGAGCCCCGGCCGCCGGCGTCGCGAAGCGTGTTGACGAGATCCGGGCGCGCCGCCTGCAGGGCCGGCACGAGCCCGAACACGAACGCCGTGAGCACCGCCACCGCGATCGTGAACGCGAGCACGTGGCCATCAATCCGGAACTGCATCCAGAACGGGATGCCCCCGAGCAGGTTCGCCTTGATCCACTGGAGGAAGGCGTAGGCGAAGCCGATGCCTAACGTCGCGCCGGCGAGCGCGATGATCACACTCTCGGTCAACATCTGCCGGACGACGCGCCAGCTGCTGGCGCCCATCGCGACCCGGACCGCCATTTCCTTGGACCGCACGGCGGCGCGGGCGAGTAGCAAGTTCGCCACGTTCGCGCACGCAATGAGCAGCACGAACGCGACCGACGCCATCATGATCACGAGCACGGGCCGGACATCCCCGGTCTCGTTCTCCCGAAGCGTCTCGACGTCCACGCCCCAGCCGGCGTTCGTGGTCGGATACTGCTCCCCCAGCGACGCCGCGACGCGATCGAGGTCGGCACGCGCCTGGTCTACGGTGACGCCCGGTTTGAGCCGACCCATCACCTGCCACGAGTGGTTCCCGCGATTCCGGAGCGGATCCGTTTGCATGGTGATCCACGCGCCGGCATTCGCGGGAAACTCGAAGCCGGGCGGCATCACACCGACGATCGTGTGCGGAACGCCGTTCACCATGATCGACTCGCCGAGGGCGCCCGGACGCGCATCGAATCGCTCGCGCCACACGCGGTCGCTCAGAATCACGGTCTTCGGCCCACCTACGCGATCCTCCTCCTCCCGGAAATCGCGCCCGAGCGCCGGCGGGACGCCCAGGACGTGGAACATCGTCCAGGAGACCGTCGCGCCCTGGACCCAGTCGGTGCCGTCACCGGTCGCGAGGTTGAACGACGACCCGGTCCACAGCCCCACACTCTCGAGCGTGCGGTTCTCCGCCTGCCAGCTCCGGAAGTTGGGGTAGGACACGGAGTTCATGTGCCACCCGCGTTTCGGGTTCGACTCCCCGATGGCCACGAGCTCGTCGGGCGCGCGGTACGGGAACGGGCGGAGGAGCAGGGCGCGAACGCAGCTGAAGATCGTCGCGTTGACGCCGATGCCGAGTGCGAGGCACAGGACGGACGCGACGGAGAACGCAGGGCTCTTGGCGAGCGTGCGGAGGGCGAAGCGGAGATCCGAGAGCATGATCCAGGTGGGAAAAGGCATCGAATGAGACAACGTCCGGTGCCTCGCGGTTTGGATCGGTCTGCTGACAGACCGCTGACACGCCGATCCAGACACTCCTTCTTGACGGTCCGCCGAACCACGCGCAGGTTACCACAACCGGGTTGGGTAACCCGGTTGGGCAACCGAAACCGACCATGGCACGCGATCCTCACGACCTCCTCTACGGCTCGCTCGACCTGCTCATCCTCCGCACGCTCGCGTGGGAGCCCATGCACGGCTACGGCATCTCGAGCTTCATCCGGCAGCGCACGGCCGGGGTGTTCGAGATCGTGGACGCCGCGCTCTACAAGAGTCTCCACCGGCTCGAGCGCCAGGGCTTCATCGACGGGGAGTGGGGCGTCACCGACGAGAATCGCCGCGCGAAGTTCTACAAGCTCACCTCCGCCGGCCGCGCCGCGCTTCGCGCCGAGACGAGCGTCTGGCGGCAGTACGTCGCGGCGGTGGACAAAGTGCTGGAGCCGGTCTGAACATGACGCGCAAGGGGTATCGCCGCTGGCTCCGCCTCGGGTTCACTCGCGCGCGAGCGGCCGACGTGGACGACGAGTTCCAGTTCCATCTCGCCATGCGAGCGCGGGAGCTCGAACGGCAGGGACGCACGCCCGACGCCGCGCGTCAGGAAGCGCTGGCCCAGTTCGGGGATCTCGACGACGCGCGGCGGTTCTGCCGTGCCGAGGATGAGGAACGTATGCGTGATTACCGCAGGATTCTGTGGCTGGACAACGTCAGGCAGGACGTACTCCTCGCCGTGCGGATGCTGCGACGGCAACCCGCCTTCGCGCTCTCCACCGTCCTCACCCTCGGTATCGCGATCGCCCTCGCCGCCTCGGCGTACGGCATCGTCCACGCGTACCTCGTCCGCCCGCTGCCGTACCCCGACTCGGATCGCTTGGTCTTCGTGAGGCCGACGCCCACGCGCGACCCGTTCCCGAACATGCCGCGGTTGCAGAACGTGGACTGGCGCAGCGTGGACAGCGTGTTCGCCGACGTGGTCGTGTGGGACCTCGACGCCTTCACGATTGCGGGCAGCGACCGCACGGAGTCCGTCCACGGGGCCTGGGTGTCGCCGGGGTACTTTTCCGCGTTAGGCATGCGGCCGGCGATCGGGCGCGGCTTCGCGCCGTCCGAGTTCGTGCCGGGCTCGTCGGTGGCCATCCTGAGCGATGCGCTCTGGAGTCGCCAGTACAACCGCGACCCGTCTGTGATCGGGCGATCCATCCGCCTCCAGGCGCTCGACAACCCCGAAGCCGCCGAGGTCGCGACGGTGATCGGGGTCATGGGCCCGAACGCGTGGCACGTGAACCGATTCACCGACGTGCTGCGGCCCCTGGGCCCATCACGCAACTTCCCGCCCATGGCGCGGCTCAGGCCGGGCATGTCCATCGAGGAGGCGGAGCGTCGCCTCAACGCCATCGCCCTTCCGCAGCTCGGCAAGGTCGACCCGAACTATCGCCTGTCGCTCGCGAAGGTGCAGGAGGAGTACACGTTTCGGTTGAAGCCGACGCTCGTCGCGTTGATGGGCGGCGCGTTGTTCCTGCTCCTCATCGCCGGCGCGAGCGTGGCGGGCGCGCAGACCGCCCGCGCCGCGGCGAAACGTGCAGAGGTTCAGGTCCGCGTCGCACTCGGCGCGTCTCGCGCGCGCATCACCTTGCAACTCCTCGCCGAGAGCATGGTGATCGCCATCGCTGCCGCCATCATCGGGGCCGCGCTCGGCGCCACGGTGCTCACCACGTTCGGAAGCGCGGTTGGAGCACAGCTTGGCGCCGCGATTCCCGGAGGCGATGAGCGGCTGGCGTTGGGGCCCATGATTCTCGCGTTGGTTGTGGCAGCGGGCGCGCTCATCGGTGCGGCCTTCGGCCTCGTGCCCGCACTCGCGGTCACCCGCGCAGTCAGCCGACCCGAAAGCCTGGGCAGCTCGCTCGGCGCGCAGAAAGGCACTGCGCGATCGATCGCGTCGCCGGTCCTGCGCCGAAGCCTCATCGTCGCGCAGGTCGCGTTCACGATGATGCTGCTCGTCGGCGCGGGACTCATGGCGCGAACGATCCTCACGATCGCGACCACATCGCTCGGATTCGATGACGAACGGGTCGTGAAGGGGGACATGTTTCTGCCGCCGATCCGTTACAAGGACGCGTCCGCGCAGCGTACGGGCGCCGAGCGCTTACTGGCGGGGATTGCTGCCACGCCGGGCGTGAGGGGTGCTGCCGTGGCGTTCCCTGATCCCCTCCGGACGTTCACCATGAATGACGTCCGTGTGCAGGGCGACGGCAGCGTCGCGCGAAACGATTCCGGACCGTCGGCGGCGCAGTACATCGTGACGCCCGGATACTTCGACGTCCTCGGCATACCCTTGAGAGCGGGGCGCGCGTTCGGGGTCCAGGATGACCGTGAGGCGCCGCCCGTCGTGATCGTGAGCGAGCGGCTGGCGCGAGAGCTGTGGCCCGGGGAGACGGCCGTCGGACGGCAGGTTCGGGTCGCGGGCGACTCGGTGCGACGCACGATCGTGGGTGTGGTGGGTGAGATGCAGCAGCCGGTCGAGTCGACGCCCGTTCCGGAGGTCTACGTTCCCTTCGCGCAGGACCCGTTGCCGTTGCTGTTCGTGATCACACGCGTTGCCGGTGATCCGGGCGAGATGGGAACGGCGCTGCAACGGGCGGTAGCGCGGATCGATGCGGGGCTGGGGCTGGCGAACGTGAGTCCACTCAGCGAGCTGACCGATCGTGCAACGAGCCGGCACCGCGCACTGGCCACCGTCCTTTCGCTGTTCGCTCTCCTCGCGTTAGGTCTGGCGATGCTCGGGCTGTACGCGTCGCTCGCGTACGTCGTCACTCAGCGCCGACGAGAGATCGCCGTCCGCGTTGCGGTCGGCGCGGGCGCGTGGGACATTCGAGCGCTCGTGGCCCGCGAAGGCGTCTCGCTCGTGGCCGGTGGTCTGGCGGTCGGTGTGGCGCTGAGCCTGGCGCTGACGCGGCTGCTGGCGTCGCAGCTCTACGGCGTCACTCCGACCGACCCGAGTACCTTCGCCGCGATCGTCGCATTGCTTGGCGCCTCGGCGCTCCTCGCGTCGCTCGCTCCGATTCGTCAGGCGACGCGCGTGCAGCCCGCCGAGATCATGCGGAGCGAGTAGGAGGCGTCGGCTGCTACCAGTCCCTGATGTACTGGTTGATCGTACGCGCCGTAAACTCGCCCGACGAGGGCTGGAAGGACCATTTCATGCCTGCCGGCCAGTCGAACCGTTCGCTGGCAACCATCAGGAATAGCTTCTTGTGGCCGGTGCCGAACTTCGATAGGGCAACCTTGCACGTCACCCGATCCGAGCCGCACGTGATGCGCCCGATTCGCTGCCAGGTCGGATCACTCTCCAGCTCCGGTATCTTCCCATTGCGCACGGTGCCGAAGATCGCAAGCGCGTACAGCGTCCCGCTCTCGGAATACAGGCGGAGCGGCCAGAGTTGCGAATCCTTCCACCCGGCCATGAATCGCTTGAGTGGCACGAGGTTGCCGCGCAAGTCCTCGGGGGCGGTCCCGTATCCGGGCCCGTCGCGGAGCGCCGCCACGTAATCGTCGGCCGTCAGCCGGTCGAGTTTCGTGATCCCGCCCCGATCATCCTCGACATGTCGGAGGGGGCTTTTCAGCACATAGATGTACGTGGCCATGCGTCGTTCGCCCGCCAGTGGAGGTCCGATTCCGAACGGCCTGCCGCGGGTCGATGTTACAGGCAACAACGTCATGAAGCAACGGCGCGGGCCCCGGCCGACCGCGCATGTGATGTCCGGCGGCGACGCCGGTCAAGTGCGCTTTATTGTGGATTTCGAAGGGCTCCACGTGGGTCCGGGTGCGGTGAGAGTCACGCCGTATTTCCCCGGCGTGACGACCTCCGCTTACTCCGACCGCAGGGCAGTGAGCGGATCGGCTCCGCTGGCTCGGCGTGCGGGGACGTAACACGCGATCGCCCCGATGCAGAACAGGAAGAGCCCGACCGTCGCGAAGATCACCGGATCGCGCGGGCTCACCTGATACAGCAGCGCCTGCACCGCCCCCACCGTCACGAGCGCGATGCCCGCGCCGGTCGCCGCGCCGATGAGCACGAGCCCCATGCCGCGCGCCACGACCCAGCGCTGGAGCCTCGCCGGCGTCTCCCCGAGTGCCAGGCGAATCCCGAACTCGCGTGTGCGGCGCGTGACCACGAACGAGATCACGCTGTACAGCCCGACCGCCGCGAGGAACAGGGCCAGTCCACCAACGATCTGCATCAGCAGCCGCGCGAAACGCGCCTCGGCGAGCGCCGCATTCAAGTATTTCGTGAGGGGCGCAACGTTCGTCACCGGGAGCCCTGGGTTGGTTTCGGTCACCGCACGCTGCACTGCAGCCGTCAGCTGCGCGGGCGGAAGCGCGGAACGCACGACGAAGTTCATGTTGCCCGGCGTGCGTGCCTTGAAGGACCAGTAGATCTGCGGGAGCCCGTCCTCGCGTAGATCGCCACTTCGCACGTGCTCGACGACACCGACGACCGTCGCCCACGGCTGCGGCGAGTCGAGCGGCGCGAGCTGAATGCGTTGTCCGACCGGGCTCACGTTAGGCCACCCCCACCCGTTCCGGGCAATCACCTCGTCGATGATCACGACCGGCGGCGCATTGTTGTCGTCGGCGTCCGTGAAAAGCCGCCCGGCGAGCAACCGCGTCCCGACCGCGGCGAAGAAGTCCGGCGTGACGGACAGTCCCTCCGCGTGCAGGCTCTGCCACTGCTCGGGTTTTCCGTCGAACGCGTACCAGCGCGTCGGCGCCTGTCCGGTGAGTGGGAGATTCGACGTCACGCCAACCGCCTGCACGCCCGAGATGCCGGCGAGGCGTCCGAGCACCTCCGCCCCGAACGCCTGACGCTGCTGAAAGTTCTGGTATCTCGAGCGTGGGAGGGCGACGTGAAACGACAGTGTCCCGTCCGCGACGAACCCCGGTCGCACGGCCTGGAGCTGGCCGAAGCTGCGGACGAGCAGCCCCGCGCCCACGAGCAGCACCATGGACAGCGCTACCTCGGCCACGATGAGCACGGTCCGAAGCCTCGGTTGTTTTCCGTGATTCGCAACGCGCCCGCCTCCGAGAATGCGGTTGAGCGATTGCCGCGACGCGTGGAGCGCCGGAGCAAGCCCACAGAGCAGGGCAGTGACACACAGAAGTCCGGACGCGAAGACGAGCACCCGCCAATCGACGGTGATATCACGCAACCGCGGAAGCTCCATGGGCTGGGCCGCAGTGAGGTACCATACGCCGGCCACGGCGAGCGTCACGCCGAGCATCCCGGCGAGGATCGTCACGACGGCGGTCTCGACGAGCAGTTGCCTGACGATCTGCCAGCGCGATGCGCCGACCGCCAGGCGTACCGCGATCTCCCGCTCGCGCGCGCTCGCCCGCGCCAGCAAGAGGTTCGCGACGTTGGCGCAGGCGATGAGCACGAGGGCCCCCACGGCCGCGAGCAACACCAGCAGCGCTGGACGCACCGACTTGACCACGTCCTGATGCAGCGGGACCCCGCGAACCACGAGCGGCGTCGTCTTGTACTCGGCGTTGACCGTGCGCAGTCCGGCGGCAATGGACGCCAGATCGGTCTGCGCCTCTGCGAGCGTGACCCCAGGCTTCAGGCGGCCGATGACCGTGTACACCGTGAAGTAGATCCCGCGACCAGGGCCGTCCCAGTTCACCTGCAGCGGCGTGTAGACGTCCGAATCCCGCAGTACGTACGTCTCGGCCGGATGCATGAGCCGGAAGCTCGGCGGCAATACGCCAACCACCGTCCGCGGGATGTCATCGATGTCGATGGTCCTCCCGACGATCGTGGTGTCGCCGTTGAATCTGCGGAGCCAGAACGGGTGACTGAGGATGACGGTGCGCGGTCCGCCGGTCACGTCCTCCTCCGGCGTGAAGGAACGTCCGAGCATTGGCCGAACGCCAAGCAAGGGGAGGAAGTTTGCCGACAGCCCGCCTATCACCACCTTTTCGGGCGTGACGCCCTCGCCGCCCACGATGCCTGTTGCGCCGAGCTCGACGCCGCCGGTCGCCGCCGCGAAGTCCACGAAGCGAGTCGTGTGCTGGCGGTAGTAGCGCCAGTCGTGTGCAGATACCGCCGGGAGTGATTGCGCCGTCGGCCCCTCACCGATGTCGTTCCAGATGTTGATCAACCGATGGGGCTCGTGGTACGGCAACGGTCGCAGAAGCACGCCGTTCACGACGCTGAATACCGCGGTCGCTGCACCGATACCGAGCGCGAGGGCCAGCACGGGAATGAACGACGCGGACGGGTGACGGCGAATCTCGCGGAGCGCGAAGCGGAGGTCGGACGGAAGGCGGCTCATGCTACCGGTTGTCACAGGGAGGGTCGACGATCGGCTGCGTCGCACGGCATGGCAATCCGCCGTGGGACGGAACGGCAGGATCGCGTGACGATCAAGTCTCGTGGAACCTTCGTGCCTTCCGACCTGTCGAACGAGAACCACTTCAACCGGAGCGCCGTCGGTGAGAACGCTCGGACGGGATGTGATTTTCGCGCTGCGTACGCTTCGGCGCCGGCCGGCGTTCGCCGTCGTTGCGATCGCGACGCTGGCCCTCGGCATCGGCGCCGCAACCGCGATCTTCACGATCATCGACGGCGTGCTTCTGCGTCCACTTCCATTCAGGGACGCGGGTGAGCTCGTGACCGTGTGGCAGACCGACACGCGATTTCGCGACCAGACCACGTTACGCCGTCGCTGGGACCGATTGTGGTTCAGCTTCCCCGAATACCAGCAGTGGCGCGCTATCCAGCGCTCATTCTCCGACGTCGCCGTCTACGGCGACCAGGAGATGGCGCTCACCGGTGTCGGCGAGCCGACCCAGGTTGCCGTGGCGAGCGCGACTCCGTCCCTGCTTCCGCTTCTCGGCGTGCGTGTGTCGATGGGCCGATGGTTCCTGCCGGGTGAGGAGGGTCCGGGGGCGGAACGGCTTGCCGTGATCTCGCACGAGATGTGGGTGAGCCGGTTCGGTTCGGACCCAACCGTCGTCGACCGGTTCATCACGCTCGACGACGCCCGATATCGCGTCGTGGGCGTCATGCCCGCGGGGTTTCGTCTGCGTAGCCTGGCGTCGAGCATTGCCGAAGCCGCCGCGGTATGGATTCCGCTCGGGTCCGACGGCGGTGGGCAGCAATTCGACAGCTCGTACGAGGGAATCGCCCGGCTCCGGCCGGGCGTGCCGCTCGACGTCGCAATGCTCGAAACCGATCGCATCGTCCGCGCCGCAGCGGGCCGAGCGGAGCGGGGGGCACGAATCGTCCCACGCCTCGAGGCAGAAACTGCACCGGCCCGGGCACCCCTTGTGCTTCTCGGCGCCGGCGTCGTGCTGTTGCTGCTCATCGCCTGCGCGAACATCGCGATGCTCCTCCTCGGAGAGGCTCCAGCCCGCGAGCACGAGATCGCGACGCGTAAGGCGCTGGGTGCATCGGGCACGCGGATCATTCTCCAGCTGTTCACCGAGAGCGCCGTCATCGCGACGGCTGGCGGTGTTCTCGGGGTCGCGCTGGCCTGGGTAGGGACGCGTCTGCTCGTCGCGGTTGCCCCCGCATCGATGCCGAGGCTCGATGAGGTGGTGATGGATGTTCGCGTGCTCGCGGTGGCGATCGGTGTCACTGTGGGTGCTGCGCTGAGCTTCGGTCTCGCTCCGGCGGTCTCGGCGTCGCGGCGAGCCGTCTCCGACACGGTCCGAGGGGGCACTCGTCAGGCGGGACGGCGTCGCTCGTCGTTGCTCGATGCGGTCATCGTCGTGCAGGTGGCGATGTCGCTGGTCCTGCTGGTGGGGGCGACCGTCCTCGGTCGCAGCTTGCGTGCGCTCTGGACGGTGGATCCGGGATTCAGGACGGACGGCGTCCTGACGATGTCGGTGACCGTCCCGGAGTCACGTTATGCAGAGCGCGAGGCGGTGGGTGAATACTACGCACGTCTCGCGCGGCGCCTCGAGGCGTTGCCCGGAGTCCAACACGTCGCGGCGACGTCCAACTTGCCGCTTTCGGGGCGGAACTCGACCACGAGCATCGACCTGGAAGGTGTCCCGACCACGAACCCGTCCGAGCGCCCTAACGTGCAGCGGCGTGTCGTGACGCCGGCGTACTTCGCGGCGCTCGGCGTTCCGTTGCGCGCCGGGCGCGGTCTCAGCAGTGCCGTGACGGGCAGCGTCAATGAACTCGTCATCGACGAGGCCATGGCCCGCCGATCCTGGCCTAACGAAAGTGCCCTGGGTAAACGTGTGCGGGTGTTCGGGGCGTGGTTCACCGTGGTCGGGGTGGTCGGCAACGTGCGTCATACGCGCCTGGACGAGGACGAGCAACCGACGATCTATCTCCCGCACGCTCGGGTCGCCACACGGGAGATGACGATGGTACTCGCGACGAGTGGCGATCCGGCTGCGCTCGTCGATGCGGTGCGGAGCGCGACGTGGTCGGTGGACCCGGCCATCCCGATCGCCGAGCTCGAGCCGTTGGCGGCGCGGGTGGCCCGGTCGATCTCCCCCGAGCGGTACCGAACGACGCTGCTCGGTGTGTTCGGTCTGGCGGCGGCCGTGCTCACCGCCGTCGGCGTCTTCGGCGTCGTCGCGCGCACCGTCAGTCAGCGACGCCGAGAGATCGCGATTCGACTTGCGCTCGGTGCGCCGGGGTCCTCGATTGCACGCGCGATTACCCGCGATCAGGGCCGTAGTGTCGGGCTGGGACTCGCGCTCGGGCTCGCTGGTGCCGGGGTGCTGTCGCCGCTCCTGGGACGCTTCGTGTTCGGCATTGGTCCGTCGGATCCCGTCGCGCTTTCCGGTGCGGTTACTCTCGTGGCGCTCATGGCTGTACTCGCCGCGCTCCCCGCCGTTCGACGAGCGATGCGGACGGACCCCGGCTTGGCGTTGCGACAGGACCGGTAGGCGAGGAACCAGCCTTACCTGGGTTTCTCGGTGTCGATCCCTTCCTCGGGCCCGTCTCGCCTGCCGCTTCGATCGCCGGACTCCTGATCGTGCGGTCCGAGTGCCGTGTTATCGCGACTGGCCATGCTCTCGCGACGTCCGCGAGCCTGTTCAGCCTCGGCTTCCGCGAACTCCTCACCGGCAAAGTCCCGCCCCGGCAGCCCCGTGCTGCTTCCGGCGGGCTCATCGCCCGACGGGTCGTACGACGGATGGCGCGACGGCTCCGCGCCTTCGTCCCTGCGATCGGATCTTCGCGCTCTCTCGCTCATATCACGCTCGGTACTGAAGAGACCGGGATGGTGAGCGGCAAGACTCGGTCCACTAGCCCTCGTGCATGGTCGTCCCACCGACGACCGTGCGAGCGACGCGGATATCCTTGATCGCGTTAGGCGCGACGTCGTGCGGGTCCTTCTCGAGCACCACGAAGTCGGCCAGCTTGCCCGCGGTGATGGATCCCTTGATCGCCTCCTCGCGTGAAGCACGCGCGCCGTTGATCGTCCCGATGCGAAGTGCCTCATCCACGGTGACTCTCTGGTTCGCGCCCCAGACCCGGCCCTTGTAATCGGTCCGCGTCACCATGCTCTGAATGGCCATGAGCGGCTCGAACGGTCCAGGTGTGTAGTCCGACGCCCCCGGCGCGTCGATCGCGGCGTCCAGGAACGACCGGTGCGCGAACATCCAGCGCATCTTCTCCTCACCGTACTCCTGCCATTTCTCGCCGTGGTAGTACACGTACGTCCAGAACGGCGTCGGAATCGAGCCGGTCGCCTTGATGCGGGCGAGAAGACTCGGGTTCACGAGCGAGCAGTGCTCGATGCGGTGACGACGGTCGGGGTCCGGCCACTGCTTCAGTACGCGCTCGTAGGCCTTGAGCACCATGTCGATCGTGACATCGCCATTCGCGTGGATGCCCACCTGCCATCCATTGCGGTGCGCATCCTCGACGGCCTCGTCGATCTCCTGCTGCGTCATGGTGAGGATGCCGTAATCGGTCGTGCCGACGTACGGCGTGCTCATGCGCATGGTGCGCTCGGACGCCGAGCCGTCGGCGCCGTACTTCACGCCGCCCACGCGTACCCACTCGTCGCCGAAGCCGGTCGAGATGCCGGCCGCCTTGAACTGCTCGTACGGTCCGCGGATCATCATGTACGCCCGGTGCCGAAGCTCGCCGTTCCGATAGCAGTCCTGGTATGCCCGAACCTTCTCGGCGCCCGTGCCTGCATCGTGGACGCTCGTGAGCCCCGCCGCCGTGAGCAGCTTCGAGATGTGCCGCATCCCCGCTCGGGCTCGATCGCGTTGCTGCTCGGCGCCGAACCGCTCGCGCTGGCCGACACGGTTCAGCACGCCCCGCGCCTGCTCGGCGACGCGCCCGTTGGGTGTTCCGTCGGGATCCCGGAAGAACCTGCCGTGATCGGGGTCCGGCGTGTCCCTGGTGACGTTCGCAAGCTCGAACGCTTTGCTGTTGTACCAGGTGGTGTGGCCGCCGCGATGGGCGACGCTCACCGGGTGGTCGCGTGACACCGCGTCGAGATCCCGCCGATGCAGCGGACGCGAGTCCTCGAGCTTCGTGTCGTCGAACATGAAACCGGTGACCCAGTAGCCCGGCGGTGTTTCACTCGCCTTTTTCCCGAGGGCCGCGACGATCGCTGCGATGCTCCGCAGGTTCGTGTTGACGGCGTACAGCTCGTTCACGCCGCTCGGGTGACAGTGCGCGTCGATGAACCCCGGGGTGACGGTCATGCCACCGGCATCGATGACTCGCGTCCGCGCCGTCGCCAGGTTGCGCACGTCCGCGTTGGAGCCCACGGCGAGGAATCGTCCGTCCTTCACCGCGAACGCCTCCGCGCGCGGGAGGGACGCGTCGACCGTATAGACCCGGCCGTTGACGAGCACGAGATCGGGTTCGGGCGCGCCCTTCGCCGTCGGTTGTGGCGGGAGGGACGGCACCGCGTTAGGCTGAGCCTGGGCGCGGCCAAAGGGCAGCTTGGAAAGCCCCGCGACGCCGGCCAGGGCGGCGCTGAGCGTGAGGAACTGGCTACGAGTCAGGTCGCGCATGATTCGCGGGGTTGGCGGACACGCTTCTCGATGGCGCTAATGTACCCAACGCGGGCGCCGCCGATACCTCCAGGACGACCGCCGGTGGCGGCGCGCGCTGTCCCCCGTAGATTGGGCCAGCGGGGCGACCGACGTTAGGGCCATCGCGGGTCCGGACGAGAGCGAGAAGTCCCGACGCGGTGCGGAGACAGTGATGCAGGGAATCTTCCTGTCGTACGCGAGAAGCGACGACGAGCCGTACACGCGCAGCGTCTACGATCGCCTGCGCACCGAAGGGTACGACGTGTGGTTCGACCGCGAGCACATGCCGAGCCGCTCGCTCACGTTCCTGCAGGAGATTCGGGACGCCGTCCGCAGCCGCGACAGACTGGTCGTCGTCCTCGGCCCCGGCGCCGTGGAGTCCGACTACGTGCGCGCGGAATGGCAGGCCGCGCTGGTCGACAGCAAGGTCGTGACCCCCGTGCTGCGGCTGGGCGACTACAATCTGGTGCCGCCCGAGCTTCGGAACCTCCATTGCCCGGACGTGCGTGCCAGC
>DASURJ010000417.1:0-3996 GCA_036280115.1 Gemmatimonadaceae bacterium | reverse complement strand
CCGACGCGAAGTGGCTCCGCCTCGCCCGCGTGCTCAACCGCGACCTCCGGATTCCGCTACCGCATGCTGCCACCCTCGCTCGGCGCGCGGTGTCTCCGGCCGACTCGGTGCAGACGTCGGCGGGCTCGGCTGCCATCCGCGGTAGCGCGGCGTTGGCGGCGAGTTCAGGCGACGGCGTGCGGCTCGCGGTCGATCTGGCTCGATACGAATCAACGTTCGAGGCCGCGCTCGCCTCGGCGAAGGCGTTCGGTGCGCCGCGCCGAGCTGGCAGAAAACGACGGCCGCCTGCGCATTTCGGTGCTGCGCTTGGCCGAGCCAGACGATCTGGGATCGACCTGTTCATGGTCCGTGCAACCCTGCGGTACCCGCTCGAATCGCGACTCGGTGGCCGATCGCCCTGGGAGATCACGCAGGGCGGAGGTCGGAGCCAAGGTAAGGGGCGAGGTGTCACCGGCGCTGGTCGGGACGCCGCCTCTCCACACGGCGCCTCTCCGCACGGTGACCCGCCTCCGACGGGCAGCGCTCCGGCGCGGGTGGCGGAACTGCTGCGTCGCCTGAGACGCGAAGAGGTGCGCAGCGTCGTCGTAGGCGAGCTTGCAGAGGTGATCCATGGTGCTCCACTGGTCCGACCCGAGCCCTGCGTCGAGATCTGTTATGATCCGTCACCTCCGAATGTGCGGCGGATCGTGAGGGTGTTGCGGGGTGTCGGGGCGCGTCCCGCGGTCGGGTCGGCACCCCGATCAACCGAAAGCGTGCTGGTCGCCGCGACGTTCGTGGGGTCGCCGACTCTCGTCCTGGCGACGCGATTCGGCGACCTCACGCTGCGCCCGCACGTCGCGGGCGTTGGCGAGTTCGGCGGAGTCGAGCGCGCAGCATGTATTATGAAGGTGTTCGACGTCGATGCATCGGTTCTTCAGGTTGCTGCGCTCTGCCGGGCTCGGCACGCCGCCGGCACGCTCGACGACATGGCGCGCGTGCCATATCTCGACGCGCTCGCTGCCATGCCGCTGCTCGAGGCGCGGCGGCGCGAGGTTGCCGCGCTCCGGGACACGATGGACCAGCGTTTGAAGCAGTAAGGTCTCGTAGCGCGGGGTATTGGGAATCGAGCCCTCGTGTTACCGCCCCCCCCAACACATCACTCAACCGTGTCCGAAGACATTCAGCCGTCCCGCGACAGCGAGTCGCCAGAGGACTCCGAGGCGTCCGCGGGCGTAGAGCCGGGCTCGGCGTTCACAGAGCTCGGTCTCGACCCGCGCATCACCGCTACCCTCGCCGCACTCGGCTATGAGGAGCCGACGCCGATTCAGCGGGCCGCCATCCCGGTCCTGCTCGACGGGCGCGACGTCCTCGGTCAGGCGGCGACAGGCACCGGGAAGACGGCTGCCTTCACGCTGCCCCTGATCCAGCGGGCCGCCCTGGGTGCGGGGGTAACCGGAGGCGTGGTCGAGGGCGCCGCGACGGATGACGGCGCCGACGACGCCGCCATGGACTTCGAGCGCTCGGGGCCGGCCGTGCTCATCCTCGTCCCGACGCGCGAGCTCGCGATGCAGGTGGGCGAAGCCGTGCACAAGTACGGGAAGGGCCTCGGCATGCGGGCTGTGCCCGTGTACGGTGGCCAGGACATCCGGCGTCAGCTTCGCGCGCTCGACCGTGGTGCCGACGTCGTCATCGCCACCCCCGGGCGCGCGCTCGATCACATCAAACGCGGCACCCTCACGTTAGGCAGCGTGCGCGCCGTGGTGCTCGACGAGGCCGACGAGATGCTCGACATGGGCTTCGCCGAAGACCTCGAGGCCATTCTCGCCGAAGCGCCCTCGGCGCGGCAGACGGCGCTCTTCTCGGCGACGTTACCGCCGCGCATCCGAGACCTCGCGGAACGTCACCTCAACGACCCGGTCCGCGTGTCGATTCCGGGCGAACGCGGGACGGCCGGGACGATTCCGCGCGTCAGGCAGACGGGGTACATCGTCGCGCGCGCCCACAAGGTCGCTGCGCTCGGACGCGTGCTGGACGTCGAGTCGCCGGCGCTCGCGTTCGTGTTCTGTCGCACGCGTACGGAGGTGGACGAGCTCACCGAAACGCTCAACGGCCGCGGCTATCGCGCGGAGGCGCTGCACGGCGGCATGTCGCAGGAGCAGCGTGACCGCGTCATGCGCCGCGTGCGCAGCGGGGCCACCGATCTGCTCGTGGCCACCGACGTCGCCGCGCGGGGGCTCGACGTCGAACACGTGTCGCACGTCGTGAACTACGACGTTCCGTCGGCGCCCGAAGCGTACATCCATCGCATCGGGCGGACGGGTCGCGCGGGGCGCGAAGGGGTCGCGATCACGCTGGTCGAGCCGCGCGAGCATCGACTCCTGCGCAACATCGAGCACATCACGAAGCAGAAGATCGACATCGCGACCGTCCCGACCGTGGCCGATCTCCGTGCGCGCCGCCTGGAGCTGACGCGAGCGTCCCTCGAGGAGGCGTTGCTCGAGGGGGAGGACGCGCTCGAGACGTATCGCGTGGTCGTGAACGCGCTCGCCGCGGAGTATGACGTCGTGGACATCGCCGCGGCGGCGGTGAAGCTCGCCGACGAAGGCCGGAATGGAGACGGTGAGCCGGAGCAGGAGATCCCAGCCGTGCAGCTCCGCGAGCGGTCGCGCGAGGGGCGCGAGGGCAGGGAGGGTCGCCGGTCTCGCTTCGAGCGCCCCGCGCGCGCGGGGGGTGACGAGCGGGGAGGTCGCCAGGGACGAGGCGACCGCGAAGACCGCGGACCGCGGGGACGTCGTGGTGGGCGCACCGCTTCGGCCGAATGGGACGTGACGCGCGTGTACGTCGGTGCCGGGCGAAAGGCCGGCATTCGTCCGGGGGACCTCGTCGGCGCCATCGCGAACGAGGCGAACGTGAGCTCGAGCAGTATCGGTGCGATCGAGATCGCGGATCGCTTCTCGCTGGTCGAGGTGCCGGAGCAGTTGGCCGATGACATCATCGAGGCGCTCCGCGGCACGACGATCAAGGGGAAGCGCGTGACCGTCCGCCGCGACCGCGACTTCGAGTCAGGCGGGCGGGATTAGTTCACCCTCGTCATTTCAACGCCGAGGTCGATGTGCGCACGCTCGTGTACGACGTCCTCCCGACGCCCATCGGGCGGCTGATCGTGGCAAGTAACGGCGAGGCAATCGCTGGTGTATGGATGGCGAACGCGAGCCCGAGTGACGCGGCGTGGTCCGAGCGGCGCGGCCGAGATCCGGTGCTCGACGACGCGCGCGATCAGCTCGACCGGTACTTCACGGGCCGGTTGCGCGAGTTCGCTCTCCCGCTCGCGCCTAACGGCACAGACTTCCAGCGCCGGGTGTGGCGCGCGTTGCAGGCGATTCCGTTCGGCACGACGATCAGCTACGGCGAGCTCGCCCGCCGTGTGGGCAGCTCTGCGGCTGTCCGCGCGGTCGGGGCGGCGAACGGCCGCAACCCGATCCCGATCATCGTCCCCTGCCATCGCGTGATCGGCAGTGACGGCTCGCTCACCGGCTTCGGCGGCGGCCTCGATCGGAAGCGATGGCTCCTGCAGCACGAAGGCGCACTACCTGGGCAGGGAGAGTTGGGGATGTAACCAACTGGACAACGCTGGTCGCTGGCAGCGACCAGCGTGTTCTACTGCCGTCGGGGACCCTGTGACACTTCCGCCGGTACCAGATCGTAGGTGATCCAAGTCACCGGCGTCGAGGTCGGGTTCCCAATGGAAGTCACGGCGAATGGATCGGCGGCCCGCTTCCCGAGCGCGTCGCCTGATGGCGTCACCTCCGACAGCATCATGATGTGGGGCGCCAAGGGATCGGGGAAATCGGTCTACATCGCGTCGCTCGTCTACTGGAGCCCTCCCGCCGACGCGCCGCGCCGCGTGTGCGTCTTGCCCGCAAACTCCACGGCAGCCGAGTGGGTTGCGGACAGAGTGCGCAGTCTCACTCGAGTAAACCGGGAACCGGGAACCGGGCACGGGGAACCGGGAATCCA
>DASURJ010000416.1:0-10935 GCA_036280115.1 Gemmatimonadaceae bacterium | reverse complement strand
ATGAGCAGATCCTGCGACGTCTTGCTGTAGTACGTGACCTCGAGCCCGACGCGCGAGTTGAAGAACCCGGCCTCGAATCCACCGTCGACCTCACGCGACACCTCGGGACGCAGGTCGAGGTTGCCCGTGCCACCGACCGTGATGCCCGGCTGGTCGGAACCGTCGATGGTGACGGTCTGCGTGTTGAAGAAGGTGATCGCGTTGCGGAATTGCGGCTGCTTCCCGGCTTCACCGTAGGAGCTGCGCAGGCGCAACGAGTTGAGGAAGGTCGACTTCGGGAAGAAGTCCTCGTCGCTGATGACGTAGGAGAGGCTGGCGGCCGGGTACGTGACGAAGCCGAAGTCCTCGCCGAACGCGCTGTTGCGGTCCGTGCGCAGCGCTGCCGTCAGGAACAGCCGGTCGCGCCAGGCGAACTGCTGCGAGATGAGCCCGCCGTAGGTGCGGTTGTCCGTGTTCGTCTCGCCGACGGTGAACCGCGCCGACGCGCCCTGCAGCGACCCCGTGCCGCCGAGCAGCTTCGCGCCCTGCGCGCGGACCCCTTCGACCAGGTCTCGGGTGTACTGGATGCCTGCCGTCGTCGTCGACCGAATCGTCGGCGTGAGGTTGAACGCCGCGGTCGCGGAGCCGTTCGCCGTGTAGCTCCAGAGATCCGCCGAGTTCGCGTTCCGCTGCCCTTCGGGAAGCGCGCCGAAGAACACCTTGCCCGGCGGCACCGTCTGCTTGTTGCGCCGGTTGAAGAAGTCCACGCCCACGGTCGCGTTCGCGGTCAACCATGGGGATACCTGCCAGACGATCGGCGCGGAGCCGACGAAGCGCTCGACGTTCTCGCGCACGTCGATGGCGTAGAGCTCCTGCACGGTCTGTCCCACGATGTAGCCGCGGCTGACCGGGTCGTCGAACGCCGAGCCGAGGAGCCCGCCGCCCAGGATGCCGAGCACGTTGTTGTCGTTCTGCGGGAACTCCAGCCGGCTTCCCACGTACGAGGTCGAGAGCTGCGCCGAGACGTTCTCGCGGAACTGGCCCGTGAGGTTCATCCGGGTGCTCCAGCGCTGGAACGTGTTGGGCTCGAAGATCCCTTCGTCGTCGTCGTAGTCGGCCGAGACGAAGTAGGCCGCCACGTCGCCGCCGCCCGAGACACTCGCGCCGACGCTCGACGTCTTGCCGGTGACGTACGGATTCGCCGCCTCGAGCGGGTTGTGGCTCACCGTCGAGTCGGGCTTCGGCGTGCACAGCCTGCGGGTTTGGGCGTCGAGCGTGCATCCGATCGTCCGGTCGCCGTTGGAGTTCACGATGCCGACCGTCGCGAAGTTGGCCGGGTAGTCCTCGACGTCCCGCTGCTGCCCGCCCTCGGCGTAGACCTGCCAGCGCGCCTTTCCGGCGCGGCCGCGCTTGGTGCGGATCTGGATGACGCCGTTGGCGCCGGCCGTGCCGTAGAGCGCCGCCGCCGCGGGGCCCTTGATGACCTCGATCGCCTCGATGTCGTCGGGGTTGATGTCGTTGAGTCTCGAGGTCGTCTGTCCGCCGACACCAATGCTGCCGGTACCCTGGATCTCGTTATTGGCGCGGACGCCGTCGATGATGAGCAGCGGCTCGTTCGAGAGTGACAGCGAGCTCGCGCCGCGGATGCGGATGCGGCTCGCGCTCCCCTGCGTGCCGCCCGACGAGTTGACGTACACGCCCGGTGCAGAGGCCTGCAAGACGTCCGCGATGTTCGTCGTCGTCGCGAGGCGTTCCGTCGACGGCGTCACGGTGGCGACCGTGTTGCCGGTCTCGCGCTTGCGCTGCGACTCACCCGTGGCCGTGACCACGACCTCGTCGATCTGGATCGCCGTCGCCGCCAGGACGAAGTTCGCCGTGGCGGTGCCGCCGGCGGTGACGGTCACCGACTGGGTGACGGGCGCGTAGCCGATGCGCTGGGCGCGGACGGTCACCGTGCCCGGCGTGAGGTTGACGATGCGGTACTCCCCCTCCTCGTTCGTGATCGCCCCGCGCTGCGTCCCGACGACGCTCACCTGCACGTCGGGCAGCGCGCGCTGCGAGGCCGCGTCGACCGCGCGGCCGGTAATGGTCCCCTGAGTGGGTTGCTGCGCTGCGAGTGCCCAGGGTATGGCACCCACTAGGAGTGAGGCTTTCACGAGATGACGAGCCATTCGTCGCATGCTTCCTCCTGACATGGTGGGACGACAAAACCGACGCCTCGCACAGATCGGTGTGCTCGTGCGCTCGGTATATGGCGGGTAAGCCTCCAACTGCTCACCCACTCCTGGGTACTCGGCATTTCGGTACTGACAACGTCTCAGGCGCTCGCGCTGGCCGCCGGCCGGGCGGACGTCAGCCTCGGCTCCGGCGGATGAGAGGGAAACAACGCGAATGGACCGTCGGAGTGCAAGACGTTTGGAACGCCTTGCACTATTCCGACAGCGGTTCACCCCGCCAAACCTACCATTCACACCGTTGGTTTTGCGAGCATCCCAGCCAAGTTGGGGACGAGCCGTTCTATCTCGGGACGGATTGTGAGGCGGTCGCTTCGCGCGCGCCGGCAGCGATCCGCACACGCGTTTCGGTTCCGTCAGGCCAGCGAACCTGCACCGCCGATGGAATACCGCTCATCCCGAGCACCTGGATCGCCCCGTTCTGCGACCAGTAGCCCGATCCCGCCTGGACCTCTCGGACGGGCCCGAGTCGCTCGTCGTACACGAGCCGGACCTGCGCGCCGATTGCATCCGGGTTCGCCGCGGCGCCGCGCAGGCGGACGCGGACGCCAGGTGCGGCTCTCACGTTCCGTAGGAGCCGCGTGGCGGCCGCGTTCTGCGACACGGCGATGTCCAGCCGTCCGTCGCCGTCAAAGTCGGCGTGCGCCGCGCCGCGCTGGTCACCGTAAACGAGTATGCCCGACCGCCCACCGGACACCGGCGTGAGCCCACCCTTCCCATCGCCCGTCAGGAGCAACGCGCGACCGGCATCGAATCGTGGGATCCCAACCGCCGTCGCGAAGAAATTCTGGCTCAGGAACACATCCTCGGCGCCATCGCCGTCGAAGTCCGCGACACTCGCGTGAAACGCGGGCGCGAGCTGTGCCTCGGCCGGCAATGGCCTCGCCTCGAATCGATCGCCCCGATTCAGAAACAGCATGTGGTCGAGTGTAACGATCGATCGTTCGGTGACCTTCGCCTTGTGGGGGCCGAGCACCTGATCGACGGTCGCGTCCGCGTACGCGGCGAACGTGCCCAATCGAGTCGGCAAGTCCGGTATGACCATCCGAACGCGCGGATAGCTGTTGAGAGGCGTCAGGCCGCCGATCCGCTCGTCGTGCCGCGCGATGAGCATCTCGCTCGCGCCCTGGGGCGCGAACGGCCCGCTGAACATCACGAGCGGGTGCAGTGAGTCGGCGCCGAGCATCGTGTTGCGGCCCCAGCTCGTCGCGATGATGTCGAGCCGGCCGTCGCCGTCGAGATCCCCGGTCGCGAGTCCGTTCCAGCGGCTCGTCCATCGCTCCAATCCCCACGACGACGGCGCCGGAGTGAACCGACCACCATCGTTGCGCAGGAAGAGTATCGAGCCCCACTCCCGGGCGAGAATGAGGTCGGTATCACCGTCGCTGTCGCCGTCGGCGAACGTCGCCGCGGACACGAGCCCCACATTGCGCAGCACTTCTGCATTCGCTGAGTCGAGCACGAACCGGCCGGCGTTGTTCGTGAGCAGCACGGATGTCGCGGCGTCGGGGTACTTGCGCGGAACCACGCGCCCCCCGACGAAGACATCCAGATCCCCATCGCGATCGTAGTCGGCCACCGCCACGGGCCCTGTGGAGGACCGCGTGTTCGCCAGCAACTCCGCCGCTGACGTACCCACGCCACTCGCGCCGGAGCTAATCACGACCGCCGCGGGAACCGGCTGCCCTTCCCAGCTGGATACGCCGGCGACGAGCTTCGTCCCAGCGGCGCCTGCAACGCCGAGCACCGTCGTGAGATCGGCCGGCGTCACCAACCCCTCGTTAGGCCGGGGCACCAGGCGCCCGCGGTCGTTCCGGAAGACGCCGAGTCGGCCACCCCGCCCCGCACCGACGAGCAGGTCCTCGTCGCCATCGCGGTCGTAGTCGAACCACGAGACGCCGGGGCCGAAGTGCGCGAGCGAGTTCGGAAGGAGGAACTGACGCTCCCAGTCATCGAACGGCGGGTCCACGTGCGTGTGACCGCCGAGCTGCGATGTCACGTCCTCGAACAGCGCCGAATCACTCGACGCAACGGCCGGCGCCGGCGGGGCCTCGGCGTCGGCCGTGGCCGTGGTGACCTCGTATAGCCGGTTCGGACGGATGCCGCGAATCACCGTGCGCTTCCCATCGCGCCAGTCCACCTCGAGCGTCGCCGTGTCTGCGGTACCCATGGCGAACGTCGCCTGGTAGTCGCTGTGCGACATGAACAACCCGCCGGCTATTACCTCGCGTTGCTGGATCGGAGTCGCGCCGCCGAGGAGCCGGATCTTCGCGCCAACGGCGCGCGTGTTAGGCGCATCACCAATCAGACGGACTGCCACGCGCGGCGCCACTGCGTCGTTGCGAAGCACGAGAACGGGCGCGTCCAGTCGGTTCACCACGACATCCAGGTCGCCATCGCCGTCCAGGTCAGCGGCGGCCATCGTGTGCGAGATGTTCTCGTCCACGCCGAAGCGCCATTGCGTGCTCGCGTCCTCGAACGTCATGTCGCCGCGGTTGCGGAAGGCGACGTTCCTGAGCTCGAGCTTGGGGAACTCCCAGCGTAGGCGCTGCCACTGTACGTCGCGCAACCGGTTCTGCAGCGCCTCCTGGACATCGGCGTCCATGATGTCCCAGAGGTGGCCGTTCGCGATGAGAATGTCCTGCCAGCCGTCGAGATCGACGTCCATGAACATGGTGGACCACGACCAGCCGCTCGCCTCGACGCCCGCGAAGTACGATGCCTCGCTGAACGTGCGGTCGCCGCGATTGATGAACAACGCGTTGCGCTGATGCTGGAGCTGGGTCTCGATGTCGCCCGGCCGCTTCGGGAGCGCGGTGTGCGTCGGGATCTGCGTCTTGAGTCGACGCGAGTCGTTGCTCAGCATGTCGATCTCGAACAGATCCGGAAGACCGTCACCGTTCACGTCGGCGACGTCCACTCCCATGGCCGAGTTGCTGATCTGGCGCTGGGCAGTCCAGTCCGCGAGGCGGAAGGAGCCGGCCCCGTCGTTGTAGAACAGCTGATCGGTGTCCTCGAAGTCGTTCGCGAGGTAGAGATCGGGCGCACGATCGCCGTCGAGGTCGGCGAACATCGCGGTGAGCGTGAACGACTCGGGCTCCTCGGCGAGCGGCTTCCCGTCGGCATCGAGGAACCGACTCGACGCCATCGACACGCGCTCGAACCGGCCGCCCGAGTTGACGTAGAAGTCATCGGTGGCCCCGCGCGAGGTCATGCGGAGGCCACCCATGTCCGGCCGCATGACGAGCTTGTACTCGTTCCGAAACTGCGGGACGATCTCGTACCGGTTCGGCCCCGTCTGGCGGACCATCTGGTTGAACGCGCGCTGTTGCGGGGGCACGCTGTCGTCGAGATGGTACGGCTTGTAATTCGACACGAACATGTCGAGCGTGCCGTTGCCGTCGACGTCCGCGAGCGCGATCGTCGTTCCCCCCTTCCCCGTCGAGTCGATCCCGAGGTCCCGTCGTTCCGTAAATCGGCCCTTGCCGTCGTTCACGAACACCGCGTTCGGCCCCCGCGTGGCGACGAGCGGCAGGTCCAGGTCGCCGTCGCCGTCGATGTCCGCGAACGCCACGCCGGTCGTGAATCGATCGCACACGCCGAGACCGGCGGCTTTGGTCGCATTCTCGAACTTCCAGCCGCCGCGGTTCCGGAAGAGCGCACTGCACCCTTCGGTGCGGGCGAGGAAGACGTCCACCAGGCCATCGCCATCCACGTCGCCTAACGCGACGCCAGCGCCCTGTCCGACCATCCGGTTGCGCAGCAGCGCCGAGTCGCTGACGGTGTTCTGAAACTCGATCCCGGTGGAGCGGGGCTGAAGCCGAGTGAAGCCCGGCTCGCCCTTCGGCACCGCAAGCTCCCGCCAGCGATACCCCTGCTCGTCGTGCCACGTGGGGGCCACCTCCGCCTGGCCGCACGCGAGCGAGACCACGAGGAGCAGATGAGGGACGATCCGACGACAGCGATTCATGGGCTCCGAGCCACAGCGTGAAGAGAGGTCATCTACGGCGGTCGCCCTGGAGGCGCTCGACCACCGTCGCGCCAATGCACTCCCCGAGGGCCCGTCCGCCCAGGTTGCCGAACGTGAAGTGAATGCCGGCGTACACGCGCGACTGGCCCGCTTCGCGCGCCGCGGCGCGGAACGAATCGAACCGGCGGACCGCGTGCCCGATGGTGAGGCCGGTGCTGTCGTCGAACGCGCCGTCGCCTAACAAGGCCACCATGACCTCGGCCGCCGCCGCGGACACCGTGGAATGGCCCGACGGGTACTCGGGGAACGGCGGCGTCGGGATCAGCGGCTCCCACGTCGAGTCAATGAGCCGCCGGATGTACGTACGCGGGCGAATGAGGTTGTGTCGGTACTTGTAGCCCCACGACGCCACGAACGCGTCGGCCTGCGCGACGGACGTGAGCAGCATGAGCCGAGCGGCGTCGTTCGCGGTGAGCTTGCGCTCGCTCACCATCTGGCTCGCGATGGAGAGCCAGTGCCCCACCGGCGTTCCGGACTCACCTGGGTTATCCGCCCAGAACAGTGCGACGGCGCGCTGGTCCGGCGTCAGGCTCGCGCCGATGATATGGAGGTCATGGGCGTCACGATAGAGGGTCGCGGCCGAATCCGTGGCGTACGGCGGTGGCTCCGGCGCAGGGCAGGCGTCCCAGCGCTCCAGGGCGAACGGCCGGACGGTCCCCCAGTACGGCTCCGCCATCCCGGCCATGTTCACCGGTGGCAGCGATTTCGCGCTCGCGAGCTTCGGCCGGTTCAGCACGAGACCGCGATCGCTCACCGCCCCGGCGCGAACGAGGTTGGCGGGGTTGTCCGGCGCAACGAGCTCGCTCGCGCCCGACAGGTTCTGCGCGGCGTACGTGGTGAGCGGCGAATCGTTCACCCAGTACGCGTCGCCCGCGGGCGGGACCCACGGCGCTCGGACGCGCGTACTATCGAAGCCGTCAGTGCGGGACCATGCGACGATCGCGGCACCGATTCGCGACCCCAACTCCTCCGACCGCGTTCGCTCCGCGGGCAGCACGCCGACCGAGTCTCGCGACCGGGCAAGTGAGTCCGCGAGGCGCGTGAGCGCGGCACGCGTCGTCGGCAGCGCGTCGCGCAGGAGCGAGTCCAGCACGACCCGCTCGGCAGCGACGGCAACGACCGTGGGGTCGTATGCGCGGGCGTCTGCGGGGCTCGGGAGCTCCGGGAAGCCATTCAGCCGCCCTGCGAGCGGCTCGAGAGCCGGGTCCGCGGCCGCGAGCCCCGCGTACAGCGCCGCCGAAGCGTATGCCGTGAGCCGCGACGCGACCGGGGGCGACAGCCGCTCGACCCGGATGGCGCCGTACAGCGAGTGCATCCACTCCGACACCATCTTCGGGTCGGTGGCTGCAGTCGGCTGGCAGGCAGCGCAGAGGACAGCCGCGACCAGGGCGGCTCTCCGGAGGAGAGTCTCGGGACTCATCAGGGGGCGGTCGGGAGGGAACGGGCGAATGTAGTGCGGTGTACCGGAGCCGGACAACAAGAGAAGCCCGACTCTGGCGCATTTCCGGGGTTGCCGGTACCGTAACCCCGAATCGTCACCCAGTCATCACCGAGGCCTCGACTCGTTGATGCTCTCCCGTGGCTGTGTCGTGGTGGTCGTGGCCGCGCTCGCGGCGTGCGCCGGAGTGCGCCGGGTGGCCGCACAGAGCGGCGCCGTGGCGGTTTCCGGCACCGCGTACGACAGCCTCAATCGAGCGCCCCTGGCCGGCGCCCTCGTCACGATCGTGGGGACCGCGCTGACGTCCAGGGCCGACTCGCGCGGCCGGTTCCGCTTCGACAGCGTGCCGCCGGGCACGCACAGGTTCGCCGCCCAGCACGCCAGGCTCGATACGCTCGGCTTCTCCGGCATCTCGGCGCGGGCAACCATCGGGGCCGAGCCCGGACTCGTCACGATCACGCTCCCTTCGTTCTCCACCCTCTGGCGCGCCGCGTGTGGTGACAGGCGCGCGCCGAACGACAGCGGCTTCGTGTACGGCAACGTCCGCGACGCGACCACGGGTGCCGTCGTACCTAACGCGGTCGTTCACATCACCTGGATCGACCTTGGCGTCACGAGGACGAAGCGTGTGACGGAGACGCGCTGGCGAGGCCAATCCACGACGAACGAAACCGGTGACTTCGCGGTCTGCGGGATTCCGGCGGACGCCGGGCTGCGGGTCGTGGCCGCCACGGACTCCGCGGTGAGCGGGGTGATCGACGTGCCCGCGCGCGGCGCGCGGGTTCAGCGTCGGGACCTGTTGCTCGGGCCGATTCAGCGCGACTCGGTCGCGCCAACGGGCGGGACGATCCTTGGCGTGGTGATGGACAGCGGTGGCGTCCCGGTGCCTGACGCCCGGGTCGTTGCCGACGGAGTCGCCGAGCTTCGCACTGACTCCGCCGGCCGATTCACGGCACGCGGTGTCCCGGTAGGCTCGCGCCAGGTGGAGGTTCTCGCGATTGGCAGGTCTCCCGTCGTCACCGTCGTGGACGTCACGCCGACCGACACCGCGACGGTGTTCGCGACAATGCGGCGCATCACCACACTCGACGTCGTGCGCGTCACCGCCCCGGCGTTCGTGCGGAGACTCGTTCGCGATCTCGACGAGCGACGCAAGCTCGGCGCTGGATACGTCCACGACTCGACCGAGGTGGGCAGGCACGGTACGCTCTTCAGCGCGTTCTTCTCCATTCCGAGCGTTCGGCCAGAGCGAATGAACTCGAGCGAGTTCTACCTCTCGCTGCCTGCGAACACGGGCCGGTGCGTGGCGAACCTGGTGATTGATGGTCGTCGCGCGGGGTACGATGAGCTGACGTTCCTGCGGCCGGCGGACGTCGCGGCCGTGGAAGTGTACCCGCGTCGTATGACTGCACCCATGCAGTACATTCGCGACGACAACTGCGGCGCCGTCGCCGTCTGGACGAAACGCGCATTCAGCTGGTGATGCCCCTGCGCTTCGCACTCGGGGCGGCTGCGGACGCTGCGGTCTTCCGGACGATGAGCGCGCTCGGTCGCTGATGCGCCTGCATCGCCTCCTCACCGCGATGCTGTGCGCGCTGGGCGCCACTCCGGAGGCGGCCGCGCAAGTGCCAGCGGGCAATGCGACCGTGCGCGGCGTCGCGTACGACAGTCTCCGCCCGGGCCCGCTCGAGAACGCGATCATCACCATCGCGGGAACAGCGCTCCGCGCTACCACCGACACAACCGGCCGATTCCAGATCGAGAACGTCCCACGCGGCACTCACACCTTCGTCGCCCAACACCCCGCCCTCGATTCCATTGGTTTCACCGGAATCTCCACTCGCGCAACGATTGCCGCCGATGCGGAAGGTATCATGATCGCCATCCCATCGTTTGCCACGCTCTGGCGGGCCGCGTGCGGTGGGTCGCGACCACCCAGGGACAGCGGGTTCGTGTACGGCACGATTCGGTCGGCGCCGGGGGGCACCGCGGTGCCTAACGCCACGGTGGACGTGACCTGGCTCGACCTCGATGTGGGGCGTCAGCGAACCGTGCGCCACACGACGTGGCGCGGACGGTCACGCTCGGACGCGTCCGGCAGCTATGGCATCTGTGGCGTGCCAACGGTGATCGGCCTCCGCATTCGGGCCGCTACCGACTCCGCGGCGAGCGGCGTGATCGACCTCCCCGGGGCCGGGCGCCGCGTGCAGCGACGTGACCTCACCGTCGCCCTTGTCGGGGACGCCGGCGCGGACGCCCTGGGCACCGTAGCAGGCCTCGTCACCGACTCGTCAGGCGCTCCAGTCGCTAACGCGCGCGTGATCGTGGACGGCGCGTGGGAGATGCGCAGTGAGGCCAACGGACGTTTCGCGTTGCTGAGCGCCTCAGGGACCCGGCAACTCGAGGTGTTGGGCATCGGCATGCTCCCGGTGCTCACGGCCGTGGATGTCCCCGTCCGGGATACCGTGACGGTGCACGCGGTGGTGCGCCGCGTGACCGCGCTCGACGTCGTGCGCGTCACGGCGCCGGCCGCCGTACGGCGACTCATCGCGGCGTTCGACGAGCGACGCCGGGACGGCTCGGGCTACATGATGGACTCCACTGAGATCGCCTCGCGCGGCACGCTCGCGTCGGTGTTTCACTCGGCACCGAGCGCCGAGGTGCAGTATCTGGGCACGGGCTCGGCCAGTGAGTTCGTCGTGACCTTTCCGGGCAAGGCGCGCCCGGGAAGCGGGACGACGCGATGCGTCGCGAACCTCGTCATCGACGGGCGTCAGGCGGAGTTCCAGGAGTTCCTGATGATGCGCCCGCGCGAGATCGCGGCGGTGGAGGTCTACCCGAGGGCGTTCTCGGCGCCGCAGCAGTTCATCAAGGATAGGAATTGCGGCGCGCTGGTCGTGTGGTCGAAGTGGATGTTCCGCGTCTCGCGACCTGAGTAAAGGATTCCGGTGTTGCCACGCCACCTTTCGCACTTCGCCTTTCGCACTTCGCACTTCGCCTTTCGCACTTCGCACTTCGCACTTCGCACTTCGCACTTCGCACTTCGCACTTCGCACTTCGCACTTCGCACTTCGGAGCCAGTGCTAGGCGAGAAACCATTCAACCGCCTGCGTCGCGACCTCTGTCGGCACTCCGTGGCCGCCGTTGAACTCGACGTACGTGACATCGTGCCCGCGGTCGCGCAGCGTCGGCACGATCTTCCGGCTTGTGTTGTCGATGCTGAGGACGGCGTCCTGCGTCCCGTGGGAATCGAA
>DASURJ010000415.1:0-4738 GCA_036280115.1 Gemmatimonadaceae bacterium | reverse complement strand
GTGGGCGTTCGAGAGCCACCGACTCGGCGAGGACGGGCGGCTGCGGGTCGGGATCGCGAACTTCGTCGTAAGCCTCGTGCTCGGCGTCGCGCTTGCGTGGCTCGGGCGCCGCCTCGGAGCGCTGCTGTGAACCACGACTGTCTGAAGCTCACCATCTACTTCGGCGAGCGCGACCGCGCCGACGGCGGGTTCCTGGCCGACGCCTTAGTGCGCACCTTCGCTCGCCACGAGCTTGCCACCAGCCTCGTGCTCCGAGGGATGGAGGGCTTCGGCGTCAAACACCTGCTTCGGAGCGACCGAATCCTCACGCTCTCCGAGGATCTTCCCGTCGTCTCGGTCGCCGTCGACACGCGCGCGCGAATCGAGGCCGCGCTCGCCGACATCGAAAGACTCCGCTTCTCGGGTCTCGTGACCCTGGAGCGCGCGCGGGCGCTCACCGCGCCGGTCAGCGCGCCGCCGGGCGGCGATGACACATCGAAGCTGACGGTGTACGTCGGCCGCCAGGAGCGCATCGGCCGCCAAGCTGCCTACGAGGCGGTCGTGGAGCTGCTTCACCGGCGCGGCATCGCTGGCGCCACGGTGCTCCTCGGTGTCGACGGCACGGCCCATGGCGAGCGCCAACGCGCACGGTTCATCGGTCGCAACGCACAGGTCCCGCTGATGATCATCGCCGTCGGCGACGGGCGGGCGCTGGCGGCGGCGGCCGAGGAACTCGGCACCGTGCTCGCGCGGCCGCTGATGACCTTCGAACGTGCCCGCGTCTGCAAACGCGACGGACGCCTGCTCGCCGAACCGGTCCACGCCCCCGAGACCGACAGCTCGGGTCTCGGCCTTTGGCAGAAGCTGATGGTCTACGCGGGCGAACAGGCGCACCACGACGGACAGCCCGTCTACCGCCGCCTCATTCGTGAACTGCGTGCGTCCGGCGCGGCCGGGGCGACCGCGCTGCGTGGCATCTGGGGCTACCACGGCGATCACGCGCCGCACGGCGACGCGTTCTTGCAGCTTCGCCGGCGCGTACCGGTCGTGACGGTGGTCATCGACACCCCTGAACGGATGCGGAAGTGGTTTGCGATCGTCGACCGCATCACCAATGAGACCGGCCTGGTCACGAGCGAACTGGTCCCCGCCTTCCGCGCCACCGCAGGCGAACGAACTCGCGGCGGGCTCCGCCTGGCTCAGCCGGGCGCATAACCGCGTAGTTGCAGCAAGCGCCGCGCTATCGTTCCGCTACCGCTGGCATCGCGCCGCGGACCCGAGCGATGAGACCCGCTCCATAACCGCGCCTCGGCGCTGATGGTTTCTACCCCCGCAATTCATGGAATCGCGCGTAGAAACCACGGAATCACCCTCACCCTCTCCTCGCGGCCATCCGTCTCGCGGCGTGATCATCGCCCCCGAAGCCAACAGCGACGACTACCGCGCTCAGCGTGCGGTGCTGCTGGAGGTCCTGGCGGCTCCTGTCACGATCCGTGCGCTCGCGGGGCGGCTCCGCACGACGCCGCGGCACGTTCGCGTGGCCACGGACGCGCTCGCAGCGGCGGGTCTCGTCGAGATCGACGGCGAGGTGGTCAGTCCGACTGCGGCGGCCGTATACATGGACGCCCTCTGGCCGATCGTCGTGTGAGCAATTCGTCCCCGCTCAGCGCGGCTTCTTGATCTGTCCGATCGTGCGCTCGATCACCTGGGTCCCGGGGGCAGCGTCGATCTCGAGCAGCTTCCGGCTGTCGCGCGTCAGCGGGATCCGCTCGTAGCCACCGAACGTCGCGGTGGTCGAATCGGTTGCGCCGGAGCTTGTGTCGGTGGTGGTCGTCGTCGCCGAAACCGGCGCGAACGTCTTCGCGTCCACGACGTACTCGATCCGGGTGCGCGAGAACACGTGCTCGCCGTCGCGGCGTACTGTCTCGCCGGTCAATACGCGCACCTCGCGCCCGCCGCGCGTGGTGTCGCCCTCGTCGCGCAGCTCGCGGGCGGCCAGCTTCTGCTCGATGTCGGAGATCATGTCGGGCGGCCGGTTGTCCACGAAATCCGCGCCCCGCTTGATCCGGGTGCGGTCGGGCGGGGTGACGAGGAGCTGGATCGAGGCCGCCATCGACGCCGCGCTGGAATCGTCGTACACCGCCTTGTCGTGGCCGGTGATCACCAGCATCACGTTGCGACCCGGGACGTAGAAGGCCGTCTGCTTCTCCGTGTAGGAGACCTCGAACCGGGGAGCGGTCACGGGCCCCATGCCCTGCGAGAGGTCGATCGTTCCGCACTCGGGGTTGTCCGACACGGGCTGCACCGCGCGCCAGCGCCGCGGATTGCTCGCGCGCCACACCTGCATCGGACCGGGGTTGCAGTCTGCCGAAGCCGAGCCGCGGGTGAGCGCCACCGTGTAGTGCACGATCGCGTCCGAGGGCATGAGCGCAGCGCGTGCCTGCGCGACTGCGTCGAGCTTCGGCACGCTGGGCGGAGCGACATCGAGCGACACCGCGGCGACGCTGGCCAGTACAGCTGCCGCCGCGCCGGCCAGTGCCGCACGGCGCAGCGACGGCCCGGCGCGACCCCGGACGGCGCGTGCGACGTGCTGCCGGGGAGCGTGCCGCGCGGGTTCACGCTGCACCGTCGCCGTGCCGGCCAGCACCCGCTCGCGCACGCGGGACAACAGCAGCGGATCGGGTTCGGCGACATCCTCGTGCGCGGCTCGCAGCCGCTCGAGCTCCGGACTCATGTTCATGCGACCTCCGACGCCGAGGCGTCCAATGCGGCGCGCACGTGGGCGCGCGCCCGGCTCAGCCGCGATCGGACCGTGCCGATCGGGACTCCTGTCACGACGGCGATCTCGGCATACGACAACTCGCCCCAGGCCAGCAACAGCAGCGCCTCGCGCTCCTCGTCGCGCAGGCTCTCGAGCGCGGCGAGCAACTCCGGATCGGTGGTCGCCACGCCCTCGTAGAACGCGAACTGCGCACCCGGTCTCACGTGCGCCCGCAGTCGCTCGTGCGCGCTTGCGGATCGCTCCCGCCGCCGCAACTCGTCGGCGATCAGGTTCGACGCGATCTTGTACAGCCACGCCCGCAGGCTCCCGTCCACCATGTACGCCCGGTCGCGGGCAGCGAAGGCGCGGGTGAACGTGTCGGCGAGCACGTCCTCGGCCGCCTCGCGGCCGAGTCGGTGGGCCGCGAAGCGAAAGATCGCCGGCGCGTGCCGGTCGAACACCGCTCCGAACTCTGCCGGATCGTCCATCAGTGCGGATAACGCCGGAGGGCGGCGGGAAGTTCCCGCGCCGTTGCCCAGCTTATGCGGGGCGATGGAAGTCGCCGTCGCAGCGGCTCCAGACCGCGGCGCGGCGCGCCTTCGCCTGGATGGCCGCTGCCTCGTATCGCGCGAGCCGCGCGAACGGGCGCTCGAAGACGTACACGGACGCCCAGCCCGAGCGAACCATCAGCCGGCCGAGGTCGCCCTTGCCGCGCGCGTCGACGTAGGCGAGCGTGCGGCCATAACGGTCGGTGGCGTCCTGGCTCGGGTCGCTGACGAGCGTGACCTGGCGGCCGCGGTTGCGCTGGAACGCGATCCGGCGCATGTAGGCACTGGCCGGCGTGCCGCCGCACTCGACGGGTGCGTCCGGACGCTTGGTCTCGGGCGTGTCGATGCCGATCAGCCGGACGGTGATCTGGCGGCCCGAGGAGAGCCGCACGCGGAGCGTGTCGCCGTCGATCACGCGGACGATTCGGGCCGAGCGGCGGGTGGGCGCCCGCGTTGCGGTGGGCGCGGGCGTCGCGGTTGGCGTCGGTGTCGGCGCGGCGGTCGAGGCCGACCCGCACGGGCACGGCAACGCCTCGCATGCGATGCCGTCGGAGTCGCCGTCGAGCCGATCCGGGTCGGACGCCGGGCCGCCGAGCGCGATGAAGTACGCCTGCGCTTCGGCCTGGGTGGAGAAGTGTCCGCAGTCGCGGTCCTCGGCCTGCGCCGACGGCACCGCAACCACTCCAGCAAGAACGACGAGCCCGAGAGCCGCCCCCGAACGTACGCGCATCACTCACGCATCGAACGCAGCCCGCAGGCGCTCGATCCGACATGCGTCGAGACGCATATCGATGGCGCATCGGTTCACAGCCAGCCAACGAACCTCACCGTCTACGGCTCCGAGCCGGACGCCGGCGCCTACTTCGACTTCCGATTAGACGTGAGCTCGCTCTGGCTGCACGACGGTGACCGGGACGCCGAGCGCCTCGGCGCGCCGGGGAAGGTCTTCGCGCAGCCACTGCGACCTCCCGTCGGGGAGTAGCGAGATCAGGATCTCGTCGTAGTCGCCGTCGCGGACGGCGTCCATGATGCCGGTGAAGGCGTCGTCGCCGTCGGCGGAGATCGCCTCGATCGGCGTGCCCACGCTCCGGGAGAGCATCCTCCGGGCGTAGCGCAGCGTCCAGTTGGTCGCGACGCAGTCGCTGCTGTCGGGAATCAGCAGGGTGAGCGTGCACGGGCCTTCGTCGGTGCGCCGGCGGATCGCGTCCAGCAAGTCCGGCGTGCCGATCGACTTGTGGGCCACGATCAGGATTCGCCTACTGTCGCGCACTTCCATGACCCCCTCTCCGGGTCGGTGGTTGCGCTCCAACATTCCCAGACCGGGCGCCGAAACGCCAAATCCGCGAAAACCGGTGGGCTTGACTCTGGACCTGACTCCAGAGTCATCAACGACAGGATGACGATCAACCTCCACCTTCCCGCCCAGCCCGACACGCCGATCGCGTGCGAC
>DASURJ010000414.1:0-3728 GCA_036280115.1 Gemmatimonadaceae bacterium | reverse complement strand
TCGTCCGGGCGGTGTGCGACCTCCCGTTGGGAAGCCCGGAGCTCCTCCGCCCCGCAGCGATCGCGAACCTGCTCGGCGATCTCTGGGCCGACGGCACTCCCGACTTCGGAGCCGCGCTCGAGGTCCCGTCGGTTCGGCTTCATCTGTACGGAAAGCGGGAGGCTCGCCCGGGGCGAAAGATGGGACACCTCTCGGCCATCGGAGCCTCGGGCGACGAGGCGCTCGAGCGCGTGTTGAGCGCCCGACGCGCCCTGCGGCGGTGAGCGGGTACCGGGTATCGCGTTAGGCGCCGATCTCGATCACGCGGAACGGCGGCCGCTCCGGCCAGCACTTCTTGAGCAGCGGCATCGCCACGTTGTAGACCGGCGTCCCCGCGCTCGTTCGCCCCTCGAGGGTTCCGTTGTGCGCGTGGCCGTGGATCACCGCCGTCACCGGATACCGCATCAGCGGCTCCTCGAGGCGGCTGCAGCCGAGGTACGGGAAGATCTCGAGCGGTTCGCCCTCGACCGTTCCGCGGATCGGCGAATAGTGCAGCAGCGCGACGCGGTGCGGGCTTCGGAGCCGCGCCAGCGCGCTCTCCAGCTTGAACGCCTCGTTCACCGCTTCGCGGACGAAGACCTTCACGGCCTCCTCGCCCCACGGCCCCAGCGCCCCACGACCGAATCCGCCGCAGAAGCCCTTCACGCCGGCAAAGCCGATGCCGTGCGACTCGCACGAGTCCCCGTCGAGGACCGTGATCCCGGCATCGGCGAGGATCTGGCGAATCTCGTCGGCCTTGCCCGACTCGTAGTCGTGGTTGCCGAGAACGCCCACACACGGGACCCGGAGCGCGGTGTTGACCTCTTTCGCGAGCACGCGTGCCTCTTCCGGAAGCCCGTAGTCGGTGAGATCCCCGCACATCACGAGCAGGTCCGCCTGTTCGGACACCTGCGCGAACATCGGCGCCAACGATCCGTGGCTGGACTTGGCGACGTGCACGTCCGCCATGGCCGCCAGACGCACCATTCCTGTCGTTGAACCCATTCCTCAGGCGGCCTCCGCCGTACGTGCGCTTCGCATGGTTAGCCCTAGTCTTGCAAAGTGGTCGCGCATACGGCTGACCTTCCTCTTCAACAAGCGTTCCGTGCCTCACACGCCCAACGCCAGGACACCCGGAGAGATCGACCGTGATGGGACGTCGCGCTACACGCGGCGCTTCTATCGCGACGTGCTGACTTCTCTCGAGCGAGCCGACGTCCCCGCGCTCGTCGGTGGGGCATTCGCCTTCTCCTACTTCACCGGCATTCAGCGGCCGACGAAGGACTTCGACCTCTTCGTACGCCGAGAGCACATTGAGCGTGCCCTGGCGACGCTTGCCGCCGAGGGATTCCGCACCGAGCTGACACACCCGCACTGGCTCGGGAAGGCACGCTCCGACGAGTTCCTGGTAGACCTGATCTTCGGGTCCGGAAATGGCGTTGCGGCGGTCGATGACCTGTGGTTCGAGAACGCGGTGCAGGCCGAGGCCGTGGGAGTGCCGGTGTGGATCTGCCCGGCCGAGGAGCTGCTCTGGTCGAAAGCGTTCGTCATGGAGCGCGAGCGCTACGACGGAGCGGACGTCATTCACATCTTCCACACGCGCGGCCCACGGCTGGACTGGGCCCGGCTCATGGATCGTTTCGCGCCGCACTGGCGGATCCTGCTCATGAACCTCGTGCTGTACGGGTTCGTGTATCCAGGCCATGAGTCACCGGCACCGCGGTGGGTCATGGACACGCTGCTCGCTCGGCTCAAGGACGAAAACGACGCCCCGCCCTGCACCGACATGCTGTGCCGCGGCACGCTCATCTCGCGAGAGCAATACCTCGTGGACATCCTCGAATGGGGATACGCCGACGCGCGGATGGCGCCCCGCGGTCCGATGACGGCGACGGAGATCGCGGACTGGACGGAGGCGATCGGGAAAGGCTGATCGTGCTAATTAGCAGTACTCCGTCACGGTGGATTGACGGGCGCCTGGATCGGTAGCCCCGCGAGAGCCCGCGATCACGTCGGGCCGACCTTCCGCCGGTAAGCAGGCGGGCAGTGATGAGTCGGTCAGTCATGAGTCCGGGCAGTCCTCAGTCGTGGGTTCATTAGTCGTCAGTGCTCAGCGACGCCGCCTGCCACTGACGACCGAGTCCCCCACGACGGATGACTGCCCGCCGTTGGTCCGTCCCCCGCCGCCCGTCGCCCGTCCCCCGCCGCCCGTCGCCGGGTGGGTACTGGCCGCCGGTGTCCGCCGGGTTCCGGGCTAGTCGCGCAGCGAATCGTCCGCGCGCACGCGATCGGTGAGCTCGCCGCGCGAGCTCACGCCGAGCTTCGCGAACACGTTGGAGAGATGTGTGCTCACGGTGCGCGACGAGATGCCGAGCGCGTGGCCGATCTCCTTGTTCGACTTCCGGGCGGCGACGAGGCGCGCGATCTCGCGCTCCCGACCCGTCAGCGCCCCCGCCCCCTCGGCCACGACGCGGGCCGGAGGACGAGCGCCGAGTCGACGCAGCTCCTCGCGCACTGCTGTCAACTCCTGTGCCGCGCCGAGCCGCGCGAACACATCGTGCGCGCGACGCAACTCCCGCGTCGCGGCGTCCGTGTCGCCTCGCTCCTTCAGCAGATGCGCGAGGTTCCGCCGGATGCGGGCGGCATCGAATACGAACGGCACGGCGTCGAGCTGATCGGCGGCGTCGCGGAGTCGGCCAGCTGCTCGCGCCAGGTCCTTGTCACGCAGACGTGCGACGAGGGCATCGCTGGCCGTGGCCCACGCCATGCCTAACGCGTGGCCGACCCGGGCCGAGTCGCGCCGCAGTCGCTCGCCGTACCGCTCCGCACGCTCGAAGTCCTGCACCCAGAGCGCCGCCTCGATGAGGATGGGAATGAGGCGGTGAATCGACCACGTGACGTAGCCGAAGCGGTCTGCCACGGCCACCCCGGCTTCGCCGATCGCGATCGCCTGGGCGTAGTCCTTCGTCGCGAGGGCGTACGCGGCCATTCCCGTATGCGCCGGCACGACCGTGTGAACATCCATCGTCCGGCTCGACGAGTCGTCGGCACGACTCAAGGCCCAGCTCTCCTCGAACAGCGCTCGCGCCGTCTCGAGCGCGCCGCGCCCGAGATGCATGAGGCCTGTCCACACGAGAAGTCGCGGAAGCAACGTTCGCGCCCCGACCGCACGGGCCACCGGAATCGTGCGCTCGGCGAGCGCGAGCCCGGCTTCCCAGTCGCCGATGCCGGACGCGTACTCGATCGACACTTCGCTCGTCCACGCCGACAGTACCGGCGAACGCAGCTCGTCCGCAATCAGCTCCGCATGACGCACGTGACGCGCGAGCTCCGCGGCATTCCCCGTGAGCCCCGCGAGGACCGCAATCCCCCAGTGCGCGGACCACGCGACCGCCCGCTCGTTCGTTGCGCCGGCGTGCGCTATCGCGCGTTCGCCGTGCATCCGCGCGTCGTCCGCCGCGCCGATGAAGAGGTTCATCTGCATGAGCGCGCGATGCGCGCGCGCGGAGACGCCATCGTCACCGGTACGCTCACCGATCGCGAGCGCCTGCGCGAGCTCGCGCCGAGCGTCGGCGGCGCGCCCCAGCTCCTGCAATGCCGCCGCGAGCGCGATGCGGGCACGCGCCGCCCCCGAGTCGTCGCCCGCCTGGCCCGCGGACGCGACCGACGCCTCGAAATGCGACAGCGCGTCACCGGGACGACCGGCCCAG
>DASURJ010000413.1:0-4790 GCA_036280115.1 Gemmatimonadaceae bacterium | reverse complement strand
GGTTGCCCGGGCGCGGGGTGTCCCAGTGGAAGTAGCTGCGCAGACCGTCCGGCTCCTCGGGAATGCCGGGCAGCCAGAACGAGAGCCCCGAGTCGCGGTACACGTGGATGGTCGGCGCGGAGTAGTCCACCACGCCATCGGTGTCCTGAACGGATCCCCAGTACTGATCGAAGTTGCAGATCGCATCGCGCGAGTACATGAGGTGCCGCGTGCTCAGAATCAGCGTCCGGCGGTCCCGCGTTATGCGGACGCGGTCGTCCTCGATGGTGAACCTCGCACCATGACGCCGCGCATAAACCGGGAGCCCGAGGTAAAGCAGCGAGCGGAGCAACCTGGGGCTGGTGCCGGACGGGACGAGTGCCATGTCGCGATGCGGTTGACCGGCGAGAGGTGTTACTCCGGCGGTGCAGCGCTCAGCGCCGCACTGCCGCGATCGACGACCCGCGGGATCGGGCGTTGCACGTCACCCGTGATGCCTCCTACCACGCGTCCGGTCGGCGCCGGAGACGGTGCCTCGTCACGGGCGATGCCTCGCTCGATGATGCGCTCGTGGAGGAAGCCCGGGCGCGCGTACGGGTTGTCGAAGAGGTCCACCGTGATCGGCTCATCGGCCCGGACTCCCGCCACGAGCGCGTCGCCCGTAATGAGCTCTCGACACGAGAGCTGGCCGCGCTGGAGCGGAATGGCCAGGTAATAGTCGTCGTCCGTCAACACGTGGCCCGCGGGCAGGTCGCGCTTGGCGTACACGCCGCGCACGAGGCTATCGAGATAGGCGACTTCGGTCCGCGGCAGCCTGCGCCGCTGGCTGCTCGACCCGCCGCACATCTCCTTGGCCTTGTGAAAGGCCTGGAACCACTCGACGATCTGCTCGGGGGTGGAGCAGTACGGGCTGATGGGGTGGTCAGGCGTGTCGATATCGATGTGTCGCTCGAACGTGCGCGCACCCTTGGCGTACGCGATGAGCATGGACGCGCGCCAGTCGTGATACTCGTGCGTCGAGAACCCGATGGTGACGTCCGGGTACCGGCGCTTCAGGTAGTCGATCTGGTTGAGCTCGAGGTCGGCGTCCTCGCTGGGGTAGAGCGAGACGCAGTGGTTGATCGCGAGCGGGATGTGGCGGTTCTCGAAGAACGTCACCATCGCGTCCATGCTGCGCGCCGACGCGCCGCCGGTGGACACGATGACCGGGAGCCGTGCACGCGCGATGCGCTCGAGCAGCGGCCAGTCGGTGATGTCGGAGCTCGCGATCTTGATGATCTCGATGCCCACGTCCTCGCAGAGGTCGACCGACGCTTCGTCGAAGGGGGTGGCCATCCGGATGCAGTTGTTCCGGCGCACCGCTTCGACGAGCGTGGCCTGCTCGTCACGCGTTAGGCGCGTCTCGAGCGTCTTCTTGACGTACCGGATGTCGCTCCGATCGCGGAAGTCGCGATGGATGAAGTTGTCCACGTCGCGGAACTGCAGCTTGATGGCGGCGCGGACGTCGTTGTAGCGGACGACGGTCGAGAACTCCTTCACGATCCGGAGTCCGCGGTCCACATCGCCCCAGTGATTGTTGGCGAGCTCGAGTACGAAGAGCTCGTCGAAGATGTCTCTGTTGATCACAGCTCCGAGTCGACAGCGGGGATCAGCATGTTCTCCAGCAACTCCGCGCGTGGCAGGAACGGGGCCATGTCCTCGAGCGGTGCCGTCACCATGCGCCCGTCAGGGAGCCGCTTCGACGACACCTTGGGCGCGAATGGCTGAGCCAGGTCGAGCACGATCTCACACACAGCGGGGCCGGGTTCCGCCAGCGTCGAGCAGATGGCGGACGCGAGGGTGGCGTGCCCCACACAGCGCCGGAACGGCAGGTCGAAGCCGTACGCGAGCCGCTCGAAGCTCGGAAACGTCACGCCGCTCTCGGGGCCCGATCCGACGTCGTTGCCAGGGAAGAAGTTCCGCTGCGTCTGCCGGATCGAGTGGTAGCCGTCATTGTTCAGGATGAAGAGCTTGATGGGCAGGTCGTAGCCGCGAATCGTCTGCAACTCCTGCACGTTGAGCATGAGGCTGCCATCACCGGTGACGCAGACAATTCGCTTGCCGCCGGCTGCCACGCAGGCGCCGATGGCCGCCGGGAGGTCGAAGCCCATGGGCGCCGAGCCTGAATCCGAGAACAGCCGCTGACCGGCTTTCAGCTTCGCCGCCTGGAACGTCGTGATGCACGCGGTCCCGTCCCCGGTCACCACGACGTCGTCCGGCGCGAGCTCGTCGAACAGCGCATCGGCAAAGCAGTAGGGGTTCACGCCCGATGTCCCCGTCCAGTACTCGGGCAACACCACCGGGTAGCGGCGGCGGCGCTCGGCGCACCAGTCGATCCACGCCTGGCGATCGTCGGGCACGGGCGCCGGCTCCGCCAGCAGCTGCCTAACGACGTCGGCGACGTCCGCCCGGATCGCCAGGTCTGCCTTCACCGTGGGCTTCGCCAGCTCCGCGGCGTCGATGTCCACGATCACCTTGTACGCGGCGCGTGCGAAGTGATGCCACGCGTAGCTGATCTGGCGCAGGTTGAGGCGACAGCCCAGCACGAGTAGCAGGTCGGCGTTCTGCACCGCGAAGTTCCCTGCCCTGTCGCCGATCGTCCCGGGCCGCCCCGCAAACAACGGGTGATCGCTGGGAATGAGGTCGTGCGCGTTGAACCCGGTCGCGACGGGAACCCGAAGGCGCTCTGCGAGCTGGAGGAACTCGTCGGCCACGCCGGCCAGGCGAATGCCGGCGCCCGCGTAGATGACCGGTCGCGTTGCGGTAGCGAGGTGGCCCCGAAGCCGCTCGAGATCGGATGCGAACGTGGCCTCGTACCGCGTGGACGCCACGGTCGCGGGGTCGAAGCCCTCGAGCGTCTCGGGGTCCACATCCGCCGCCTGCACGTTGATCGGGACATCCAACCACACCGGCCCCGGCCGACCCTCGCGCGCGAGGTAGAGCGCCTTCTCCAGGTGGAATCGGATCATCGACGGGTCCGTCACCATCACCGCGTACTTCGTGATGGGCTCCACGAGCTGCGTGATGTCCACCTCCTGGTCGCCGAGTTGGCGGAGCGGCAAGCCCGTGCTGCGCACCAGGGTTTCCCACTTCACCTGCCCCGACACGACGATCATGCCGAGCGAGTCCACCCACGCGCCGTAGACGCCGGTGATGGCGTTCGTTCCACCGGGGCCCGTGGTGACGTTGACCGCGGCGAGCCTATTCGTCAGGCGGTAGTAGCCCTGCGCGGCGATCGCGCACGCCTGCTCGTGATGGCAGCAGACGTAGCGAAGTCCCTCGCACCGGCCGATGGCGTCGTTGAGGTGCATGGCGCCGCCGCCGGTGACCATGAACACGTCGCGCACGCCGTGGTCGACGAGGGCGCGGGCAATGTAGTCGGCAACTCGCATCGCGATGGTCGAGTCAGCGAAGTCGTTATGCCGCGAGGGCGATGACCCGGTTGGGTAGCGCGAGCTCGTGGATGCGATCGGCAATCGCGCGGCCGTGGATCAGCGAGCCGATGAGAATCGGCGCGTCGATCGCTCCGACCGCCTCGGGCGGAACCACCGGCCGTCCGGCGAGGCGGCGGCCATGATACAATGGGTTGGAGTCCGTGAACGCGCCCACGCGCGCGCCGCCGAGTCGTGTATGGGTGAGCAGCGTGAGCGTCGTCTGCCCGGTGCCCCACACGATTACTTCGGGGACACCCGCCAGCGCCGTCTCGAGATACCGATCGAGACGAGCGATCGCGTCGGACGACGCAGCGATGTACTCCGCGATCGCCGGCGCGAGGGCGTTGTCGTACACGAGCGCCGCCCGGCCAGCTCCGCTCGGCGCCGCGCGCGCGATTGCCCACACGGCGGGGTACGGCACGCCTCTGGACGCTTCGATCGTCTTCTGCCCTACCGCCTCGACCGCGAACCCGCCACGCCGTAGTACGTTCGCGAGCGAGACTGGAGAGAAATGGTTGATGTGCTCGACGTTGAAGTCCTGAAAGGGCGCGACGAGACATTCCCCGTACCGCGTCGCGTCGGGGACCTCGACGTACGCGATCCCGTTCTCCCGAACGGCCGATCGGAGTGTCGCGACAGCAGGGGTCACGTCGCGCACGTGCTCGAGCACGTGCGAGAGAATCGCGCAATCCGCCCCGCGGGATTCCTCGGGGAGCTGGAACAACGACCCCACGCGAGCGGTGGCGTTAGGCACGGCCGCGGTCGCGGCGACACAGGCCCGCGCGGGATCGATTCCCTCCAGACGCTCGAACCCGAGCTGACCGAAGGCACGCAGCAGACCGCCGTTCGCGCAGCCGACGTCGACGACACGCGCCCTGCGATCGGGGAGGTACTCGGCGATCGTGCTCGCCGTCCGCTCGAGGCGCTCGGCGTCCCAATCCTGCGCGCCGGCGCCGGTGCTCGTGCGAGCGTCCGCGTATCGGGACGAATCCGCGTAGTAGCGGTCGTAATCGGCCTGTGACGAGGCCGTATCCGCGAACGCGAAGCCGCAGCCGATACAGGCCACGACGTCGTAGTGGTCTCCGAGCGGATGACCGTCCGGCAGAATGAAGTGCATGGTATGCAGCGACGTCCTGCGCGCGTCATCGCACACGGGGCACGCGCGACCGACGTTCACAGTACGTCGCGGTTCCTTCGGTTTCGCCATCACCCCGCCCGAGCAGCGACGTCCAACTCAACGGCGAGCTCGCGACCGGCCTATGCGCCGAGGTGCCATCGCATCGTGCGTTCGATGGCGTCGGCGAGCGGGATCCGTTCGACGAGCCCGAGCTCTCGCTC
>DASURJ010000412.1:0-2925 GCA_036280115.1 Gemmatimonadaceae bacterium | reverse complement strand
CGGCCAGCAACCGAGGACAGCCGCCCTCACACGTCGGGCCGCAGCTCGAAGTCCCAGGCGACGCGGGCGGGTTGGCCCGCCTTGGCTGCATTGGCGGCCTGCCGCACCCAGGGGTGCAGCTCCCACCGGCGGGCCGGGCGTCAGTGGTTCGGGCGTCTCGTCCGCCCCGACCGCGTGGGCGTCGCGGTAGGTCTACTCACAGGCTCGCAGTACGTAGCCGTGCGACAACGCCGCGCGCAGGTAGTCCCCCAGCCCGTGGCTGTGCCGGCGATGTGCCCTAGGCGATCCGTCCGGTGACTCCTGGACAGCGGGTACCGGGTCGAACCGGTGAAGTGGCCGCGAGTGTCGCGGACCAGCAGGTGCCCGCCGGGCCGTATGGCCCGCGCGGCTTCGGCGAGGTACGTCGACCCCGGGACCGAAGGCGTCCGGGTTGTCGAGGAGCTCGCGCACCTCGGCGAACCTCGCTTCGGTGAAGGCTCGGTCGTACTCACCGGTGGACGCGCGCATGAGCGCAACGCCCTCGAACCCGAGCAGGTAGGTCAACGGGTGCTGGTGGATGGTGTGGGCCTCCGGCAGATCGGTCATAGCGCCTGATCGTGGGCCGGGGGCCGACGGTGACAACCGATTCCCGCGCGGTGACACGTGATGCAACCGCGCGGTTTACGGCTCGATGAGTTCCACGCTGGCTAGGAACGGGGAAACATCATCGAGCCTGCAACCTCTCAGACACGAGCGCGACACCATGAACCGTCATGCCTACAAGGGGTCCGGCGACGAGGCTAGCCACGACTCGCGGCTCGAACGGCAACGGCGAGGCGAGCACCGCACACACTGCCGCGAGCGCGACGATCCATCCGACGAGGTACCGAGTGTGTCGGCCCTGCCCGAGGACAATCGTGCTGGCGAGCGTGAAAACAGCGAGCAGGCTCGCACCCGCCGCGATGCCGGCGAATGCCTCGCCCTGCACGATGTAATCCCGGTGCGCGAGGCGCAGCAGCGGCGGACCAGCGACCGCAGCGAACGCGATGGCTGCGGCGGCAGCCACGGTGCCGCTCAGAATCCATCTCGCGGGAACATTCCACGCGCGGCCATGTGACTTCGCGACATGTCCGATGATCACCGTCTGCATCGCCCCAAGCGGCAGGAGGAGCGGACCCCTCACAAGCGCAATCGCCAGAAGTAGAGGCGCGGCGCGACCGAATTCCTGCTCGGTCGACGAGACGCGGGCAAGCACCGGAAACCCGACGATGATGGCGCTGATGCAGACAGACGCGAGCACCGTTTGAGCCCAGGCGGACAACGTACCGCGTGTCCCGCGATCGGCCCGCGTACGGCACAGTTCCCGCCGCGAGGCGGGAACGAGGCTGTAGGGCACGAGCCAGGTGAATGACGGGATCATGCATGCGATCGCGACGGCCACCAATGAACCGTCCAACACGACCACCGTTGCCACCGCCGCGAGCCGGATCAAACCATCGAGCAGGATGACCAGTGCGAACAGCGAATTACGGCCGTGCCCCACGAGCACGGCGTTGTAGGCGGCACTGGTGCTCGCTCCGAATTGACCAATCGCGGCAATCACGGCGAGCGACGTCGCAGAGTCGAGAAAGAGTCGTCCAGACCACGTCGGAGAAGTCAGTACAGCGCCCAGCGTCACCACGAGCCCGAGTGTCCAGAGCATGGTTGCCAGGCGCGGTGTCGACCGGATCTGCTCACCCGATGAAGCCCGCTGCGCCCAGAGCGCGGCCGCGCGCGTGGCGTCGCTCTGGATGCTGGTGAAGACGCCGAACCCGAATGACATCGCGCCCCAGAACACAAGGAACGTGGCGTTCTGGGCCAACGTGAGCTGGTGTGCCGCGAGCAGCAGCACGACGTACGTCGCCATACCGCTGACGATGGCCGCCAGGGTGAGGTGAACTCCGACTCGGGCCCTCACTCCCACACCGACACGGCTTCGAACGCGCCTCCGTTGAGGTACAGCGCTGCGCTGAACGCACCGCTCGGGGATCCCAACAGTACGTCGCACTCGGCGAGCAAGAACACCGTCGTGATGTACTCGAGCCCTCGCAGGTACTCGTCGTTCTCACGATCGTGCCGGATGTCGGCGAGGACGAGCGCGCTGCCCCTCTCCCGAGCTTCGTAATAGTTGTCGTAGAACTCGCGAGGGTTGGTGCGCACGACACCCGGGAATCGCGCATCGAGAGATTCGTACACCCGTCGCGACTCGGTCGCGACGAACACGCGATTGCAGCCGTGCGCGCGCATCGCGCGCTCTATCTGAGCTGCGTAGTCGATGTCTCGCTGCCCGGGCGCCTGGTGCTCGAACCCCAACGCGTAGTCCGTCTCGCGGATCACGATCCCGAGGACCTTGTCACTCGAATCGAACAACGCCGCGCGTTGATCCGCGATGTACCGCGCAGTTGTCGCATTGGTACGGACGAACCGAGCGCAGAGCCTGAGGAAGTCCTCGCGTGTCGCGTCCTGCTTGCCGAAGTCGCGAGACGGATCGCCCTTCCAGACACCCCAATGGGTCCGAAAATGGCCATGCACGACATCTGCGTCATCCGGGATGTCTTCGAGGCCGAGGTTGAACGGCTGCTCGAAAAAGTGCTCCCAAGCGTTCTCGGCTCCGACCTTCTCGTCCGCCAAGTACTGGTTCTTTTCGCTCTGAAGGTCAACCACGAGGACGCGGCCCGCCATGATGGCCATCAGCAGGTGGTAGTGCACGAGCGCGTTGACCTGCTGGAACATGCCCTCCTTCGAACCAGCCGAGGGCATGATGTAGTACCCCACGTTCGAGTCCGCCGCGAGGCGGGCGTCGAGCTCCTCCAGCTTCCGGCCGAGCAGACCGGGATCAGCCTCGCAAGCGCGCACGTACCGCATATACGTTCGCGACTGACGGCCCCCATAGAAGCCCAGCGCGCG
>DASURJ010000411.1:0-3714 GCA_036280115.1 Gemmatimonadaceae bacterium | reverse complement strand
GGTCATCGGCCGCACGTTTCTTCCCGAGGAAGATCGCCGTCACGGCGTGCCGCGGCGCGCGGTCGTCCTCAGCCACGGGCTATGGACGCGCAGGTTCGGGGCGGACCCGTCGATCGTAGGACGCGACCTTCAGATCAACGGAATTACCGTCACGATCGTGGGCGTGATGCCGCAGCGGTTCGCGATGCCGTCGCCGGAGACGGCGATGTGGGTGCCCCTCCGGCTCAACTACGACACGCTGTGGACCCGCAACAATCACTACTTGCAGCTGATCGGCCGGCTTGCCCCCGGGGCGACGGCGACGGCCGCCGCGAGCGAGATGAACACGCTCGCGAAGCAGTGGGCGCGTGACTACCCGCAGTTCTACCAACCGAATGAGCCCCTCGTTGCCTCGGTGACACCGCTGCGTGACGCCATCATGGGGCGCACGCGACCGTACCTGCTCGCGCTCCTCGGCGCCGTGGGGTTGGTCTTGCTCATCGCATGCGTCAACGTCGCGAGCTTGCTGCTCGCCCGGGGCGAGTCGCGGCGCAAGGAGCTGGCGATCCGTACGGCGTTGGGCGCGTCGCGCGGCCGGCTCGTCAGGCAGTCGCTCACCGAAAGCGTCACGTACGCCGTGATCGGCGGGATGCTCGGCGTCGCTCTGGGGTGGTGGGGCGAGCGCGCACTGCGCGCGCTGGCACCGGCGTCGATTCCGCGGCTCGACGAAGTTGCCGTGGATGGGTGGGTGCTCGCGTTCGCGGTGTGCATTACGACGTTGACCGGGGTGCTGTTCGGACTGCTGCCGGCGGTACGTGGATCGCGTAACGAGGTTGCGGCGACCTTGCGACAGGGAGGGAAGACGTCGTCGCAGGCGGGGATCGGTCGGGCGCGGAGCGCGCTCGTGGTGGCCGAAGTGGCGTTGGCGGTGGTGCTGCTGACAGGCGCCGGTCTCCTGATGCGAAGTCTCTGGAAGCTGCAATCGGTCGACCTCGGAATCCGCCCGGAACGGGTGTTGGCGATGCGGGTGTCGTATCCCGAGCCACCGGCCTCGCTGAGCGACGCGGCAGGGCAGAGCCGCGCGCGGGTGCAGTTCTACCGTGACCTCACGGAGCGCGCGCAGGCGGTGCCCGGCGTGCGGTCAGTCGGCGCGGTGGGTGACCTGCCGATCGCCGAGGGGAACAGTATCTGGTCCATTCTCATCGATGGCGCCCCGATGGTGTCGGTGGCGCAGGCACCGTCGGCGATGCCGCAGCAGGTCACGCCGGGATACTTCCGCACGTTAGGCATTCCGGTGTTGCGCGGCCGCGAGTTCACCGCGGATGACGACGAGGACGCGCCGCTCGTGGCGCTCGTGAACCAGACCATGGCGCGGGAGCTCTGGCCGGGGAAGGACGCCATTGGCGGCACGATCAAGATGCTCAACGAGTCGAGCCCGTGGGCGACGGTCGTCGGCATCGTGAAGGACGTTCGGTCCGCGGGCTACCAGGCCGACGTGCCCCCGACCATGTACTTCCCGCACGCGCAGGCGGGGCGCAGTGCGTACTACACACCGGCGACGATGAATCTCGTGGTGAAGACCGCGGGCGACCCTCGGGCCGTCGCTGGTCCCGTGCGAGAGATCGTGCGGGCCCTGAGCCCGGCGACGCCGGTGTCACAGATCCGGACAATGGAGGACGTGGTCGCCGCCTCCGTGGCAAGCCGCCGTTTCAGTACGGCGCTCCTGGCGGGGTTCGCGGCGCTGGCGTTGCTACTCGCGGGGATCGGCATCTATGGCGTGATCGCGTACGACGTCTCGCAGCGGACGTACGAGATCGGGCTTCGCATGGCGCTCGGCGCTCGGAGTCGTCAGGTCGCCGGCCTGATGGTGGGCCGCGGCATCGGGATGGTTGCCATCGGGCTCGCGCTCGGCGTCGCGGGATCGCTGGCGGTGACCGGACTCATTCGCTCGCTGCTCGTGGATGTGAGCGTGGTCGATCCACTCACGTTCGCGGGCGTGATCGTCGCGTTGACGGCGGTGGCGCTCGGCGCGGCATGGCTCCCCGCGCGGCGGGCGAGCGCGGTCGATCCGATGGTCGCGCTGCGCAGAGAATGACTGCGCTCACGCGGTACCTCGGAGCTAGCTGCGGCAAGCCCGACGGCTGTACCGTTAGATGCGGCGAATCCAGGTCACCAACAACTTCGTGAGTATGGCGAACAAGGAGTTCGAGACCGTCGACGACTATGAGCGCTACGTGACCGAGCGGCTGGCGAAGCTCACGCCCGAGCAGCGTACCGCGGTGGCCGCGTCCATGGGCGAGCGGTGGTATCCGGCGTACGCCGCGTTCGCGACGACCGAGAGTTGGGGTGATGCCGCTGTGCTCCGGAAGGGCCTCGACGCGGTGTGGGCCCATCTGCGCGGGACGCACCTCGACGCGGGCGAGCGCGACCGCCTCACCGCCCGCGTGGACGAGGTCACGCCGCACATGGACGACTTCGACGACGCGAACGAGGCGCTTTCCGCCTGCGTGATCGTGAAGGACGCCCTGCGCTCCTGCGGCAAGCGTGACAACACGCACGAGGCCCACGACGCGATGATCTCGGCGTTCAATGCCGTCGCGCCCGACTGGTTCATGGATGAGGACCAGCAGCCGCGACTCTGGAAGCAGGCGCGCGTGCAGAAAGAGGTGCGGAAGAAGCTCCGCCTGCTCGAGCAGATCGCCGCCGCCGTGCACTTCGATGCCGGCACGATCGACGCGCTTCGCGCCGGCCTAACGAGCCCCGACATGGTCGGCGAGGTGCGGCCTCGCCCCAAGCCGAAGGGATCGACAGGGCGGACCAACCGGGAGCTGTTCGAGCAATACCGGCGGGTCATCGAGGGCGACACGCGCCGTCCGCGGCACCGCATGGACGTGACCCGCAATCCCGGCATGCTCTTCGCCGAGCTCATTGGCGCCTGGGGTGGGCGGTACACCCGGCGGAAACAGTTCATCGACGGCACGTACGGGCAGCTCGCCGACGCACACGCCCAGCGCGCCCTGGTGGCGCGAAACAAGGCGCGGGATGCCGCGGTTCCCGGGTCAGCCGACTGGCCGGACGACACCCGCCGCATGCTCGACATGTCGTATGCGAACCGCTCGGCTGGCTTCGACGCCCGGTCTCCGGATGACCCGCACGGGTACGGCCCGTCGCTGCGGCGGCTCTGGATCGAGGCCAGGCGCATCGGCGCGGCGACCTACGTCGCCATCATCGATGCGCTCGACGCCTGGGGACAGCACCACCCCGCGGCCTGGCAGATCGAGGATCGACGGCGCAAGAAGACCTCGCCGGAGGCAAAAGCGGCCGCGGCGTTAGGCGAAAGGCTCGCGCGGGCCATCGCGTGGGACGACGCCGGCGACGTCGAGTTCCCGTGGTCCGCTCAGGTTGACGGCGCGCGCTGGCGGGTACGGATCAACGACTTTCCAGATGAGCCGATGTACAGCCTCGAAGTGGACGGCGAGGTGGTCGGGGACTTTCACGACTGGCCGGTGCAGTGGGCCCGCCGTGACATCGCGACAGGCTCCGGCACGACTGCGTAGCTGCGCCCAGACGGCTCGCGTCGGCGCCTGCGAACCGCGTCACGCCGACGCCGCGCTCCTGCGGAGGCCTACGTCGTGAGCGCTGGCGCGTGCCGCCTCACGTCGCGCGGGGCGCTCCGGAAATCGCGAACGGCCCCACGATCGCCTCGGGAAAGGGCCGATTGATCCGCCACGCGAT